>NZ_FOMM01000044.1:0-24546 GCF_900112625.1 Methylobacterium sp. 13MFTsu3.1M2 | reverse complement strand
ACACCGAGCTCCTCCGGCGTGGAGGAGGTCCCTGTGGGGACGACCGGAGCGGGTGAGACCGAGGAAACTCGAGCGTCGGTTCTGCCGAGCGCGCGGCTTAGATGGATCCGCCCACTCCCTCTAACCCCATCAGGAGGCGGCGTTCGCTGACCTCGGAGAGAAGCAAGAGCTCCACAGGACCGATCACGCGTCGAACCAGGATGCGCACGAGAGGGCGTTGACCGATGAACCCCGAATAGAGAACAAGTTTCCCGAAGCGACGTCCGCCAACACCTGCTTTTCCAGGGACAGGTCCGTCACGAGCCGGCGCAACCGCGCGTTCTCGCACTCCAGATCCTTCATCTTCCTGGCCTGGTCGACCTGGAGGCCGCCGTACTCCTTGCGCCAGCGGTAGTAGCTCTGCTCGGAGATCTCCGCCTCCTTGCACGCCGGCGCTAAGCTTTTGCCCTGTGCCGTCTGCACCTCGATCTGGCGCAGCTTCAGCACGACCTGCTCCGCACTCGTCTTCTGACCTCGCCGCATGTCCGACTCCTTCAGTCCTGGCTGATCCTCTCAATCAGCCCGGTTCAAAGCCAGCCGGTCAGGTCACGGGCAGATGGGTCTCCGAACTGCTCCGGCGCGCCTGGAAGCCTTCAAGAGGCAACCGGCGCGACACGGCGCTCGGAAGCTCGCGGCTGTGGCCGGTCGTCCGGACGATGTGCTCAATCGGCATGCACCGTCGTGAGAGCGCCGGGTTTGCATCGGGGGGGCGCCGTCCGGGCCATGGGCATGATCGCAACCTCATGCTACGCCGGCGATCAGAAGGCTCGGATTTGCCTCGGACCGCTGGAAGCGTCGGTGGTTCCTTACTGCCGAGCCGTCCCGGAGGCGCGTCGAGCCGTCCGGCCAAAGATCGACCAGGCGACGGAAGCAGTGCGGTGACGATAGACATCGAAGGACCGGGGTCGTCGACGGACAAGGGTAGCGAGGAGCTCACGGACCTCCTCCGGCCCGTGGATCTGAGTGCTCCCAGCAGCACGAAATTCGATCCGGTCCGGATCTGGCTGGCGGCCCGCGCCGGTTTGGAAGCGCGGCGCGTGGTCGTCTACTGGGTCAGCAAGCCCGGCAATTTCGACGTCCGCTTCCGACAGCCCGGGGTCGTTCGGGACCGGCCGGTACTGGGGTTCGCCTTGGTTCCGAGCGATGAGAGCCTGGACGGCTACAAGCGACCCGCCCGCCGCCTGGTCGAAGCCGGCGAGTTCCAAGCCATGGTCGTGTGTACGGTGCGCGACGGGGTCTGGCTATGCGAGGCGGCCTTTCTGCGCTCCGGGTCGGACGTCGACGCCACCGTAGGTGGCTTGGTGCCGGCCGACGCGATACTCCGCGTCGGCACTCAGTTGGAAGGGGGCATCGGGCCAGATGCGCCTCGGGTGGATCGGACTACCACCATGGAGAAGCCCTCGTTCGATTGGGAGGAGGCGGCCGACGATCTGAAGCCGGAAGGCCTCGACGACCGCAAGATCTCAGCGGGTTGGGGCGAGTACCCGCTCGACTCCGTCTTCGTTCGCACCGAGACGCGTACCGTTGGGGAGGTCGTGAGGCGAATACAAGCCGGTCGTTACCAGCTGGACCCGGAGTTTCAGCGTGATTTCGTCTGGTCGCCGACCAAGCAGTCGCGCCTCATCGAGTCTTGCACGATGCGGATACCGCTGCCGGTCTTCTACGTCGCGGAGATGAAGGACGGACGGATCGCCGTCGTCGACGGGCTGCAGCGGCTCACCACGTTCTCCAGATTCCTCGGCGGTGATCTGGCTCTGACCGGCCTCGACGATCCGGACAGCCCGCACAGACATCCTCTGTCCGGCAAGAAGTTCGCCGACCTTCCGCTGTCGCTGGCGGAACGCGTCGAGGACACGCAACTCACGCTGTACATTCTCGACGTCAAGGCACCCGATCGAGCCAAGCTCGACATCTTCGAACGCGTAAACAGCGGCGTTCCTCTCAGCCGTCAGCAGATGAGGAACTCCCTCTACAACGGGCCCGCAACCCGATGGCTGAAGGAGGCGGCATCCGACCCTGCGTTTCTCGAAGCGACGGGGAGGTCGCTCGATCCGAAGTCGATGCGGGATCGCGAGGCGATCAACAGATTCTGCGCCTTCTACGATACTGGGCGGGACGACTACCACGGCGGCGACATGGATGCGTTCCTCGGTCGCGCTCTCGAACGGCTGAACGAGGCGAGCGACGAACGACGGGCATTCCTGATGGACGCTTTCCGCCAATCGATGCGATTGAACTCCGATCTGTTCGGGAGGCATGCCTTCCGGAAATCCCTCGCTGAGACGGAGCCGGACGCCTACCGAACCGTCGTGAACATCGCTCTATTCGACGTGTGTTCCGTTCTGTTCGCGGAAGCCTCGCCGGCGTCGATCGAGGCGCGGCGGGACGAGATCCGGGCAGCTTTTCGCTCCCTCGTGCAAGACGAACAATTCAAGCATGCGATCACCTACTCGACGAACAGCACGCGGCAGGTGCGCATGCGCTTCGAGCTGGCGGCGTCGGCGATGCGGGGACTGGCTTGATGCTGGATCGTCTCCACCTGAAGAACTTCAAATGTTTCGACGAGCTGACGCTGCCGACTAAGCCGATCACTCTGCTGACGGGCTTCAACGCCGCTGGCAAATCGACCGCTCTGCAATCGGCCCTGTTGTTGGCGCAGCACCTCCGGCCCCACCGTTCGAGGCCACTCCTGGCTCTGAACGGCGATCTCGTCGAGCTCGGAACGCCTGGAGACGTATTGAACGAGCGCGCGGGGCGCGAACGGCGCACAATGGCCGTCGGCGCGGGATCCGGGAGGGCTGATGCCCTATGGCATCTAGGAGCGGACGATCGGAAGTCCGGTGCTGCCCTTACCGTCGAGCGCGTTGAATTCGTCGGTGCGACCACGGGGCCGGAGTCCCGCGATCCGGCCGATACGCTCGACGATCTACCCGGCGCATATGGAGCCATCGTCGCCGATCTGCGCGATCTGATCTATCTCAGCGCCGTGCGCACGGGGACCGCCGATACGTTCCCGGCCCGGGAAACCGTCGACCACGTACAGGCCGACGTCGGCGTGCGCGGCGAGTATGCACCCTGGTGGTTCGAACAGCTGATCGACGAACCCGTGGAGGTGGGAAGACGGCATCCGGACGAACCGGCGGCGACGCTGAGGCGGCAGTTCGACGCCTGGGCCGCGACACTCTTCCCCGGGGCCGAAGCGAACGCGCTCAGGTTGCCGCGCACGTCCCTCGTGCGCCTGGAGCTGCGAACCCGCACTACGAGCGAGTACCGTCGTCCCGCCAACATAGGCTACGGTCTGACGTACGCCTTCCCCATCCTAGTGGCGCTCCTGCTGGCCCGCGACGGCCAGACGGTCGTCGTCGACAGCCCCGAGGCCCATCTCCATCCACGTGGTCAATCCGCGATGGGCTATCTGCTGGCGTGTTTCGCGCAGGCCGGCGTCCAGATACTCGTCGAGACGCACAGCGATCACGTCCTGAACGGCGTGCGCTTGGCCGTGAGAGACGGCCGCGTTTCCCGAGAAGATGCCGCCGTGCATTTCTTCGTGCCGGGCGAGGATCCGGAAGGCGGGTCCACGCGCGTCGTGTCTCCCGGCTTCGGAGCCGACGGCAGCCTCGGCGAGTGGCCGGAGGGCTTCTTCGATCAAGCCGATCGGGATCTCGCCCGACTGGCGGGCTGGGACTGACGTGACCTTTCTCTTCAACGACATGTCGCTCGGCGGACAGTACGCCCAGGCCGAGGACTTCCATCGGGAGCTAGACGAACTGCTGGCCGTGCTCGCGCGAGTGCCCGGTCTGCGTGGTCGTCTCTTCTCGTCACGATCGCTCGGCAACCGCCCCATCACGGCGACCCAAAACTTCCAGCAGGCGGTGAGAGCCTCGAACGACAGGGATTTCGTACGACGGGTTCTGGGCTGGATAGCCTCCGCGGGCCCGTTCTGGGAGGACGAGCGCACGGACAATGCGGACGACTGCTTCCATTTCGATGGGAGCGACGTCACCGATCAGGGTCTCGGCGAAACTGCACGCCGGCACCTCGCAGGTGTGAGAGTCGCGAGTTTCGGCATGCTGGCCTCTCCGCACCGCTGCGATGCCGCCGCGCTAGACGTTCTGCACGGGCTCCTCGAAGCTCCGATCGGGACGGTGAACGTGCCGAATGTCGCTGGGACCGCCGCACTGCTCGCGCAGGCCGAGCGGGACAGAGGTCCGCCGACCAGCTGGATCGACATGCTCGAACGGATCGGGACGAACTACCCGACGCTGGCGCTCGGTTCGGATCTGATACGCACGCTTCGCCCACATCCTTTCAGCGTCTATGTCGCCGAGCGGACCTGCGAGCTGCTGGGCATTCTCCACGCCTACGTCGTCAGTCGGGATGCGAACGGCCTGCATACGGCACGGACGAACGAGATCGTCGACAGGTTCTTCGCGGGTTCGCGGGCGCGGTTTACGGACGAGTCCCGGTCGAACAAGGATGAGTTCGCACAGGAAATGACCTTCGAAGATCCGCTCGATCCCGGTAGACGGGTCTTCTGTCCGTTCCACGGCAAGATCAACACGCCTCCTTTTCGCATCCATTTCGCTTGGCCTCTCCCGGCTTCGGAGACGCACATCAGAATCGTCTACATCGGTCCGAAGATCACCCGGTGACGCTCGGCCGCCGATCGTCGAAGCGGTGGGAACGCGTGTGGACTCCGTGAATGCGACGATGGTCCGGGGATGCGGAAGCGGCATTGACCGATCGCGCGATGTTCCGGGCACACCTACCGACCGAGGGGAGGCGAGGGCGCCGAGTCGCCTGGGGATCCGGTGAGTAAGTCTCCGGATCGGGGTCGCTCCCATCGCCGAGGCGCTGTACGCTGAGTGGTCGGTGGTGCGTAAGGTTCGGGATGAAGGCGGTCGGGCTGTTCTCCGGGATCGGGGGCTTCGAGCTGGGCCTCGCCCGGGCGGGTCATCAGATCTCAATGACCTGCGAGGTTCTGCCGACCGCACGCGCCGTTCTCGAGGCTAGGCTCCCCGGACCAGAATTGCGGGGCGACGTCCGCGACGTGCGCAGTCTGCCTGGCGACGTGGAGATCCTGGTGGGCGGCTTTCCGTGCCAGGATCTGAGCCAGGCCGGTCCGACTCTCGGCCTCGGTGGTACGCGGAGCGCTCTGGTCGGAGAGGTCTTCCGTCTCGCGGGTTCGTCGAAAGTACCTTGGATCGTACTGGAGAACGTACCTTTTATGCTGCAGCTCGGCGGCGGTGCCGCCATGCGAACCATAGTCTCGACGCTGGAGGATCTCGGATACCGTTGGGCTTGGCGCGTAGTGGACAGCTTCGGCTTCGGCTTACCTCAGCGTCGCGAACGCGTGTTTCTCGTAGCGTCGAGAGTTGCGGATCCGGCGGACGTTCTCATGGCCGACGAGGTTCTTCTGGACCGGCCGGCGACGGCGATCGGAATCCGCGCGCACGGCTTCTACTGGACCGAGGGGCGAGGGGGGCTCGGTTGGGCCGTCGATGCGGTTCCGACGCTCAAGAACGGCTCCTCCGTCGGCATACCTTCCCCGCCGGCGGTCCTGATGCCGAACGGGGCAGTGATCACGCCTGACGTCAGGGATGCGGAACGTCTGCAGGGCTTTGCCGAGGATTGGACTGTGCCCGCGACGGGCGTAGCGCGGGCGAATTTCCGCTGGGGCTTGGTCGGCAATGCGGTCAGCGTTCCTGTCGCCGAGTGGCTCGGCGGCAGACTTGCTCGTCCGGGTAGCTACGATCGTCGCCGCGACATCGGCTTCCCCGACAGCGGATCGCTACCCAAGGCTGCTCGTTCCGACGGGTCCAAGAGGTACCGGGTCGACATCGGATCGGACCCGATCGGATCGGCGCCGCCTTCTCTCGCGTCGTTCCTGCGGTATCCCGGCGTACCGCTCAGCGCGAGGGCGACGGCTGGCTTCTTGTCGCGCACTCGCGTTTCCAAACTGCGTTTCGCAGAAGGTTTCATCTCCGCCCTCGAAGAACACCTCGTCGCCATGGCAGGATCCTCGGCGACGCGCTCGACGGACCCGCGCGATCCATCGCGTTCCCAGACTCTGATCGCTGCAGCTTCGCGGTAGGCGATTCCGGCCACAGGGGTCGATAGCCCGGCCCTCGCAATACCCCGCCGCGCGATCGAGCAGGCATTGCGCGACCTCATCGAGGAACGGAAATCTAAAGCCGTTTGGAACGTGAGCGGTGCCTACGAAGGCAATCTCCTCCAATGGTGAGCGCCGCCGTGACCGCGCAAGCCAGGGAAGGCCGGATCGCCGTCGTCGGAGCGGGTCTGGTCGGAAGCGGGTGGGCCATCGTGTTCGCCTGTGCCGGCCTTCCGATCTCGCTCCACGACGCGGCTCCAGGTGCCGCGGAACGGGCCCACGCGCTGATCGGCGAGCGCCTACAGGATCTGCAGCGGGCCGAGCTCGTCGGGGATCGCCGGCGACACAATGATCGATTCGATCGCGCGAGGCTGCGCGAAGGCGGACGAGCGTTTAACGCTGAAGCTGTGCGCAGCGAAGTAGGCGCCGCCGAAGCCGCCCGTCGACGCGATCAGGCGATCGGCATCATCCGCACGCCACGTCTTGCAAGGGTGTTGGCCACGGGTCTCGATCCGCGGCCGCCTCCGTCGTCGGTGATCGCGATGTCCGGCGTATCCTCCTCAAGCCATGCCTGTGCGCTGACGGCGTCGAGGAAGGCCAGGAAGTCGAAGCTTTTCGAGATCAGCGACTTGACGCCGCGCTCGCGTCGGTTCTCGTCGTCGGACAGAACCAGGCAGAAGCGGCGGCCGACCGGATCGTCGGCCCGGCTGGTCATGCCGCCTTCCGGGTTCTGCCGGCGGCCGCGTTTCCCGAGGCGCGTTTCCTGGCCGGTGTAGTATGCTTCGACTCGGCCTTTCGTGGCGAGGCCTTCTTCGGCGCTTCGCCCTTCTCGGAATCTATGCTGCGCCTCAGGGCCTCCATGAGGTTCACGACGTTCCCGAAGCTTGATGCGCCGGCCTTCGCCTTGCTCTTGTCCTTCGCCGGCTTCGGCGCCTTGCCCTTCACCAGTGCGATCAGCGCCTCCTCGTAGCGATCCTCGAACTTCGAGGGATCGAACTTCCGGGTGGAGCGCGCGATCAGCTCCTCGGCCAGCTTCCGCATCTCGTCCGTGGGATCGCCGTCAGGCATGTCCTCGAAGTAGGCCGTGGGCGATCGGACCTCGTCCTGGTAGCGCAGCAGCGTCGCGAGCAGGCCCTTGCCGTAGGGATCAAGCAGGACCACCCGCTCGCGCTTGAAGATGACGATGCGGCCGAGCCCGGCCATGCCCTTCTTCTTCATCGCATCCCGGATGGCGGCGAACGCCTCTCTGGAGACCTTGTCCTCGGCCGCGAGGTAGTACGGCTTGTCGAGATAGCGCTCGTCCACCTCCTCGCGCCGGCAGAAGGCTTCGATGTTGATCGTGTGCGTGCTCTCCAGGGCGATCTCGCTGAGCTCGTAGTCCTCGATTGGCACGAGGTCGTCCTTGGCGATCTCGCATCCCTTGACCTGATCGTCGCGCTCGACGGTTTCGCCGGTCACGGAGTCGACCATCAGCTGCTTGAGACGGTTTCCGGTCTCGCGGTTGATCGTATGACACTTCAGCTCTCGCGACGAACTGATTGCCGGATACAGTCCGACGGCGCAGGAAACGAGCGAAAGTCGGAGATGACCTTTCCAGTTGGCGCGGGCAGCCACGACCGTCTCCTGAGTCCGTCCAAGTATTCGCCTCCAAACTGTGCGCCAGTTGAGCGCCGGTCGGGAGCTTGGCGATTCAACGAGCTCCATCTCGACTCGTTCCTCCACAGCAGTTTCTGTAGATTACTTGCCGATTATTGTAGTTCGCGCCGCGGCTTGGGACGCTCAGGAACCCAGTCCAGCGGCCCCCGTTTCCACGAAGCGATGACCGAGCTTCTCAGACCGTATCGGGACAAGCGGAATTTCGAGGCCTCGCCCGAGCCCAAGGGCAGGCGCGGCCGAAGGGCGGCCGAGGCGAGGTTCGTCGTTCAGAAGCACGACGCGCGACGCCTGCACTACGATCTGCGTCTTGAGATGGACGGCGTGCTCAAGAGCTGGGCCGTGACGCGGGGACCGAGCCTGTCGCCTGCCGAGAAGCGGCTCGCTGTCATGACGGAGGACCACCCGGTCGAGTACCTGGACTGGGAAGGTGCGATCCCGAAGGGCCAGTACGGCGGCGGGACCATGATCGTCTGGGACACGGGATTGTGGGAGCCCGTCTGCGATCCGGCCGCCGGGCTGGAGAAGGGCCATCTCGAGTTCTCCCTGCACGGCGAGAGGCTCGGTGGACGCTGGCACCTCGTGCGGTTGAAGGACCGCGACGGCGAGAAGAAGCAACCCTGGCTGCTGATGAAGGCCGACGACGAGCATGCTCGCCGCGACGGGGACATCCTCGTTGAGCACGAGGCCTCAGTCCTGTCGGGCCGGACCAATCGGGATCTCGCGGCGGGCGGAGTCGTCAGAGGCGACCACGCGACCCGCGTCCAGGTGGCTGCCGAGCGGAAGGCGAAGCCGCCCGCGACGCGGTCAAAGGGAGCCCGCAAGGCGATCCTGCCACCCTTCGTAGAGCCGGCTCTTGCAACCCTCGTCGACGATGTGCCGTCCGGCGACGGGTGGCTGTACGAGATCAAGCACGACGGCTACCGCATGCAGGCCCGCGTCGACGGCGGCTCGGTGAAGCTGCTGACGCGCTCGGGCCTCGACTGGACCGCGAAGTTCGAACCTACGGCGCTGGTCCTGAAGGCTATGAAGCTGCCCTCGGCCCTGATCGACGGCGAGATCGTGGTCGAAACGGAGAACGGCGTCTCCGACTTCTCCGCCCTGCAGCAGGCGCTCGCCGCGGGCGAGACGGGATCGGCGGTCTTCTACGTCTTCGATCTGCTCAACCTGGACGGGAGGGACATCTGGGGCCTGCCCCTGTCCGAGCGCAAGGATCTGCTTCTGCAGACCCTCGACGATGCGCCGCCGGGCGGCCCCATCCGCTTCAGCGAGCATCACGCCGCCGACGGCGCGGCCATGGCGCGCCACGCCTGCAGGCTCGGTCTGGAAGGCATCGTCGCCAAGCATGCGGCCTCGCCCTACCGGTCTGGCCGGACGGACCACTGGCGCAAGATCAAGTGCACCTGGTCGGAGGAGTTCGTCGTCGCGGGCTACATGCCTTCGACGACGGCGACCCGATCCGTCGGGTCGTTGATCCTCGGGACGCACGAGGACGGCATCCTCGTCCACGTGGGTCGGGTGGGCACCGGCTTCCGCGGAAAGGTCGCACGGGATCTCTGGACCGAGTTGGAGCCGCTACGCATCCCGGCGCCGCCGTTCAAGGCCGCGATACCGCCGCTCGCCGGCCGCAACGCCCGCTGGGTAGAGCCCCGGCTCGTCTGCGAGGTGACCTTTCGCGGTTGGACGGCCGAAGACCAGCTGCGGCATGCGTCGTTCAAGACCCTCCGTGCCGACGTGCGTCCGGACGAGGTCGTGCGGGAGAAGAAACCGACGCGCCCGAACGTGCGGCCGGGAAAATCCTCGGAGGTGGCCGTGGCGCTGACGCATCCGGATCGCGTGCTCTGGCCCGACGTCGGCCTGACCAAGGAGGGTCTCGCCGAGTACTATGCGGAAATTGCCGACCACGTCCTGCCGCACGTGATCGACAGACCGCTGTCCCTGCTCCGTTGCCCGGACGGCCTCGGATCCTGCATCTACCAGAAGCACGCCTGGGCCGGGCTCGACGAGCGGTACATACGATCCGTGGACGGCAAGAAGGCCGTCGTGATCCGCGATCGCGAAGGTCTTCGCGCCCTGGTCCAAGCGAGCGTCCTCAAGATTCATCCCTGGGGGGCGACGGCATCGGACCCGGATCGTCCGGACCGGCTGGTCTTCGACCTGGATCCCGGCGAAGGCGTCGGATGGGGCGATCTCGTCGCCGGCGCGCTGGAGGTGCGCGAGCGGCTGTCCGCATCGGGCTTCGCCACCTTCGTGAAGACCACCGGCGGCAAGGGGCTGCACGTGGTTGTGCCGATCGAGCCCGGAGCCGGTTGGGACGAGGCGAAGGCCTTCACGAAGCGCATCGCATCCGAGATGGCGAAGGACGCGCCCGATCGTTATGTCGCCACCGTGTCGAAGAAGGCCAGGGACGGTCGCATCTACGTGGACTACCTGCGCAACCAACGGGGCGCGACCGCCGTCGCGGCCTTCTCGACGCGGGCCCGTCCCGTGGCGCCCGTATCCGTTCCTGTCGATTGGGACGAACTACCGTCGCTCGGGTCCGGCGCGTGCTTCGATGTCGCCAGCGTGCCGGGGCGGCTCGCTGCGCTGAAGCGCGATCCATGGGCCGGGTTCGAGCGCGCGGCGCGCCCTCTGTTGGCGACCGGTGGGTGAAGTCGTCATCGTGACGAGCCGCTTTGGCGATTGAGGTCGGGATGATCCCTCATCTACGATCACAACCCGTGCTTCGGCTTTGGTAGATCGAGGAGGCGCAACCCATTCCTTCGATCCCGGTTTCGTCCCTTCCGCCTGGTACACAATGGTGGTACACGCGGATACGGACACGACGCAGAACGACCTTGTCTGTCAGTGGGTTGGCAGGTGTGGGAAACGAATGGGGTCTGAATCCCCCCGAGTCCGCCCCAGTGAGACTCGAACTCAAGGCTGGCACCTTGCTCGATCAGGCGAAACGCACGGTCGGCTGCCAGGACGGCTGCTCCGCCCAGCAGCAACACGAGTACTCCGACTGCGGCCGGAAGTGCCTCGGACCGTACCGCCACCGCAGCCAAGATTGCGGCGCAGAGGATCAGAACGCCGACAGCTCCCACCGATCGTTCGTCATCCCCGCCCCGCGGAGCCACTCCGCGGTAGATCAGGAGCCCGGCCACGAACGCTCCGGCCGCAACGACATAAGTCGGTACCGCGATCGGCAGGTCCAAGAACCAAGGCTTGAGATCGATTTTGCCTGGGCAGGATATGGCGACAAGCGATGCGAGGGCCAGGCCCGAATAGAAGGCGGGCGGGCGGCGGACTGGGGATTGCAAGCTCACGTTTCGGTACGCTCCGTCCCGGCGGTCCTCGGTCTGCGTGAATAGCGCAGAACGGCATCCGCTGTCCTCTCTGCACCTGAGGTCATTTTCGTAAGAGGCGAATTCGCTCTCACGGCGACTTGAGGCCGGCTGCGTCGATCCGATTTTGTGACCGGCGTCATCCGATACCAATCATGGCGGGACGGCGCTCGGCAAGTTCCGGCATACCCATGCCCGCTTACCAGGAGGCTCGGAACGATGCCAAATCCTTCGCCGGACGTTCGATACTTGCCGATGCTCCGCAATGCCGGAGAGTCTCGGTGGTGGTCTCTTGGGCATCGAACCGTTCAGGCGCAGAGCTGGCCGGTGACTGGGTCGACCAGTCGTCCGTCGGAATTTCTCACGCAATTACCCTTGGACGGGTACCAACCTCCTAGCGGAGAGACCGGCGACAGCGCCGTGACGAAAGACGCCTGGACGTCGGAGAAGTTTGAAACCGCCGGCGGAACGGGACGTTCAGCCATGAGAAACGCCTTCTCGGCATCCGTGCTGGGAGGCTTCAGATACAGCTTTACGACGGGATGATTGTGATCTCCGCATTTAGTGTCGCCGACGTATTCGTATCTTTCCACCATCTCTTCGGAAATTTCGATCCAGTCGGTACAGTCCATAGCCTTTGAAAAGCAGATTTTTTTAGCATCATTTGAGCGTTTGACTGCGCCGGTCAAGATGCGAGGTGGACCGAGAGCCAGCTCATCGAACATCGACGCAGCGGAAAACGCGCTCACCTTGTTCGTGGCGGCACTAGCTTTGGCCATGTTGTCACCCATCTGCAACAGAGACTCGATTTGAAAAGCTTATGCCGCTCTATGTGGCGGCCGAAGGTTGATATGTTCGGCCGATAGTGTCAACTGGTCCTCGAAAGGCCAGTCCAGATGAATATCAGGTCAGGATCTAGAGCCCTGTCTTCTCTCCTGAAAGCACTGTTATCCTGTGCGCTTTTAGCGCTTTACACAGGATGCGCTGCAATAGACAGTTTTGCACCACGAGCGGCAACATTCAACGAAGCCACGGCGACGTCGAAAAGTCATTCGATACTCTTGAACATTCTCCGCGCTGCATTTTCCGAACCCCTGCAGTTTACTGATATTGCCACGGCCCAGGGCACCGCGACAGCGGAGGGTACACTTACAGCCTCGTTTCCCATCCCTTTCCGAGGCGGTTTCGGATCTCCGCTGGCTCAGCAATTCATCAGCCCGCAACCCACCGTACGGGCGAACGGCAGCAACCAATTCAATCTCGCCAACTTGAACACGCAAGAGTTCTACAACGGCATTCAAACGCCTTTGACCAGTCAACAAGTCGGGACACTGCTCCTCAACGGCTTCGATGCGGATGTCCTCCTCATGCTGACCATTGCCGAGGTCGAGGTCACGACCGGTGCCGGGCGGGCGGTCTTCCGGAACGAGCCCCGCTCGCCGCTCGACATCGGCATTTTCTACACAGCGATCCGATCTCTGATTGCGGCCGGCATCAGCGCCGAATCCTCCGGAGATGGCGCAGCAGTCGGCCCTCCCCTGTCGGCGACGGAAGCAAAGCAGATCCTGCCGGACCTGATCCGAACCACCGCGACCGAGCCACTCACGCTCCGCAAGGAGAAGAGCGGCGGCTATCAACTCGCAAAAAAAGGCGGGTCCACTCGCTTCTGTTTCGATGCTGTGAAAAGCTCGAACAGCCAGACACTGAACGGGCGAGAGATCTACATCGATCTCAGGACGTCCTCATCAAGGCGCGTCGCGCTTACGATCCCACCGCAACCTATTTCGACTATCGTTCTGCAGGGCGCCGACTTCTGCGGCCTCGGCAGCGATACAAAAAACGCGCAAGCGATCGGGCGATCTTTGAAGTTTAGATTTAGATCAGTCGAGGGTATTTTCCAGTATCTTGGCTCCATAGCTCGGGGCCAACTCGGAATGACCGGAGCGCGATCGGAAGATTTCCGATTGACTGAACGATATGATCTTTTCAGAATACATCGTGGTATCAACGGCAGCGTGTTTTCGATCAGCCACCATGGAGAAGACTATAGCATCGTAGCCGATCCAAACGGGGAGTACGATGGCTCGACCAGATCCGTACAGCTTTTGACTAGCCTACTCGCACTTCAGAGCTCGGCGAAGAATTTTCCTTCACAGAACCTCGTGACCATCGTCGGCCGATGAATCCCGGTGACTCTACCGAGACTGCGGTCGGTCGCGCGCCCTTTGCCAGCCGGACGCTGGCCTGGTCTGCCAGAGTGGGATCTGGCTCACCTGTTTCCAGCCAATCACTTTCCCGTCGGCAGGCTTGGCGGAGGCGGAAGAGTAGGTGTCTGTGTTCCAAATCGACCGACGGACCCCTTTATTTTAAGGAGTTCTATCCTATACTTATTATAATCATTTGCGTAATCCGTCATAACATTATTTAACTCGTCTCCAGTTTTTCCTCTTGCTTCCTGTTTAAATAAATTCGTCCTTGTGCCTATGTTTGAGTATACTTCTATATATTTATCTATCGTCTCTGGGATGTGCAATGTAGTCGTTAAGGCAGTTACTCCGGTTACAAGTGAAGTGGCTACGATGCCCACTGGCCTAGTCCAATACTTGTTGTCGTCCCCTTGTAGAGCAATCATTACGGTAGCTACTATTCCGCATATTCCTACAAATATGACTGAATATAACCAAATCGAGTTCCACCAATCGATATCGCTGCGAATCTCATTCAATTGAGCAATTGCGTGCTGGACATAGCACTTGATCTCCAGCACGCAATCTTCGGGAGGCCGGGCTCTCGATAGATCCTCTGCCACTTCATCCTCCATGTTGATCCAGTTACTGCTAAATTCTAGCAACCATACCTGAGGTCAAGTCAATACGGTTCTGCGGGTAGACAGCAGATGGGCGGTACGCCTCCGGTGAGAGCCGCCTTGTGAGACGGGGCCTCGTGTCCGACGTCTGACCTTAATGCTGGCGTTAAGGTCATCGGATCAGGGCGATGCGGGTCGAGGTTCTTGGCGGGGTCGAGCGCCGGCGGCGCTGGAGTTTCGAGGAGAAGGCGCGGATCGTCGAGGCGTCCTACGCGGCCAAGACGTCGGTGAGTGCGCTCGCGCGCCGCTACGGGATCGCGCTCGGATTGCTGTTCACGTGGCGCCGGCAAGCCCGCGAGGGCCAGCTCGGCGGGGCCGAGCAGGCTCCGGTGTTCGTGCCCGTGGTGACAAAACCGGAGCTGGATCCTGGCTCCTGCGTGACAAACCTGCCGGCATCGGCCCCGGCAGACGAGCATCCGCGTCGCCGCCGCCGGGCCGGTGTGATCAAGATTGATCTCGGCTGTGGCCGGCTTCTCAAGGTCGATCGGGACGTCAACGCGGAGGCGCTGCGCCGGGTGCTGTCGGTCCTGGAGGGGCGATGATCCCAGTCCCCATCGGCGTGCAGGTGTGGCTGGCCACTGGTCACACTGACATGCGCAAGGGCTTCCCCGGCCTCGCGCTGCAGGTGCAGGAGGTGCTCCGGCGCGATCCGCTGAGTGGGCATCTGTTCTGCTTCCGCGGCCGCCGCGGCGACCTGCTGAAGGTCATCTGGCACGACGGCCAGGGCGCGTGCCTGTTCACGAAGAGATTGGAACGGGGTCGCTTCCTGTGGCCGAGCCCAGCCGACGGCGTGGTGACGATCTCATCGGCGCAGATGGGCTACCTGCTCTCGGGCATCGACTGGCGTCATCCCCAGGAGACCTGGCGGCCCAGCTCAATCGGGTGAGGTCGGCCCTTTCCAGGATCGGGCAGCCGTGATTCCCTCCCCCCGTGACCACGACGCCCGAGTCGCTCCCTTCCGACCTCGCCGCCGCGCACGCCATGATCCTGGCCGAGCGCGCTGCGCGGCTGAGTGCCGAGGCGGACCGATTGAGCGGTGCGGCGCTGATCGCGCATCTCAAGCTGCAGATCGAGAAGCTGCGGCGCGAGCTCTACGGCACGCGCTCGGAGCGCGCGGCACGGCTCATCGACCAGATGGAGCTCGAACTGGAAGAGCTGGAAGCGACCGCCACGGAACAGGCGGTCGCCGCCCAGGCTGCCCTGGCGCGCACGCTGGGGGCCGGCCTGCCGCCCCGCCATCCCCCATCGCGCAAGCCGTTCCCGGCCCATCTCCCGCGCGAGCGCGTTCTCGTTCCGGCCCCTGAGTGCTGCCCCTGCTGTGGTTCGGCCAAGCTGTCCAAGCTCGGCCAGGACATCACGGAGACGCTGGAGGTGATCCCCCGGACCTGGAAGGTGATCCAGACCGTGCGCGAGCGCTTCTCGTGCCGGGCCTGCGAGACGGTCACGCAGCCGCCCGCGCCCTTCCACGTCACGCCGCGCGGCTTTGCCGGGCCTCACCTCCTGGCGACGATCCTGTTCGAGAAGTTCGGCCAGCATCAGCCGCTGAACCGCCAGAGCGAGCGCTTCGCCCGGGAGGGGATCGCGCTGTCGGTCTCGACGCTGGCCGACCAAGTCGGCGCCTGCACGGCTGCGCTCGCGCCCCTGCACACGCTGATCGCCGCGCATGTTCTGGCGGCCGGGCGGCTGCACGGCGACGACACCACGGTGCCGATCCTGGCCAAGGGTCGGACGATCACCGGCCGGATCTGGACCTATGTCCGTGACGACCGCCCCTTCGGCGGCCTGGATCCGCCGGCGGCGCTGTTCTACGCCTCGCGCGACCGGGCCGGAGAGCATCCCGAGGCTCATCTGCGCGGTTACCGCGGGATCCTGCAGGCGGATGCCTATAGCGGAATCGCCTCTACGATCCCGCACGCCCGCAAGGCGCGATCCGCCCGGCGCTCTGCTGGGCTCATGCCCGCCGCGGGTTCTTTGTCCTCGCCGACGGTGGCCGAGCGGCTGGCCCAACTTGAGGCACAGAATAAGACCCTGGAGGCCAGGCTCGGCCAGCAGGAGCGAGTCTGCAATATTGGACGCAAGGTCCTGCTCGGCGCCCTCGTCCTGCAGCATCTCCACGCCAGCCACGATCCCGCCTTCACACAGCGCCTCGCCGACGGGCTCCGCCGCGAGCTCCCGGGCTTCCTCACCCACGGGGCCGATCGCGCCCTGTTTGACGATCTGTTTGGTGCGCATACCGAGTCTATTAGCGACAACGATGCCGGACCCGACACTTTCCCGGCGTGAGCTGCACGACCTCGTCTGGTCAACGCCCATGTCCAAGCTCGCGGCTCGTTATGGGATTTCGGACGCCGGGCTGAAGAAGGCTTGCGACCGGCACCAGGTGCCTACGCCGCCGCGCGGCTACTGGGCTAAGCTCAAAGCCGGGCACAAGCCGAAGCAGGTTCCGCTCTCGCCAGTGACCGATACCCGGCTCGACCGGATCAGGCTCGGATCGTCCAGCCTCGCCTTGCCGGAACCCGTGCGCCTGGTCATTGAAGCCCAGAAGGCAGAGCGGAAGCGTGCGTTCAAGCCTGCGCAGCAGCCCGCATTGATTGGCAGCGGGCCCATCGCCGACGTTCATACTGCCGTGCGGCGAACCGTCCAGGTACTCCGTCGATGCAAGCCGACCGAGCCGGCCGTTCACGCCGCTGGCGAAGGCTTGTGCGGGGTGTGGGTGGGCCGGGACAGCGTCGAACGCGCCGTCTTCGTGCTCGACCAGTTGGCCCGCCTGCTCGCCGGAAAGGGCGCACCCCTCGTCCCGACAGGACAGGCCATGAAGGTCTTGGTCGGATCGGACACCGCCGTCCTTGTCCTTTCCGAACGCAGGCGGACGGTTGCACACGTCCCGAACGCCAAAGAGCTGGCCGAGGAAGCCCGCCGGCAGGAGCAGCTTGAGCGCTACTGGCGCAATCCGACTCGGTGGCCGCAGCCACCATACGGGCGCGTCTATCCAGAAACGGACACGATTTGGACCGGCGAGCTGTCGATCCGGATTGAGGGTTACAGTGACGGCGTGCGGCGAACCTGGGCTGATGGCCGGACCCAGCGCCTTGAGGATCTCATACCGTTGGTCGTGGACGGGATTGACGTGCTCCTCGCCGCGCGCAAGGCCCAGCGTGAAGCTCGTGAGGAGCAGGCGCGGCAATGGGCAGAACTCGAACGCCGTCGGAAGTTGGCCTCGGCTCGGCGGGAGCGGGAGAAAGCGCGGCTGGCGTTCTTCGACGGCCTCGTGGCCCTGCGGCGCGGTGCCGACGATATACGCAGGGCTCTGTCCGAGATCGACTCAAGCCTCTCCGCATCCGAGGGCGGCCAGGTTGCCCGAATGATGGCCTGGGGTGAGACCCGGCTGCGCGAGATGGAGGAGGAGCTGCAGGCCGCTCGGATTGAGGAGCGCCTGACCGTGGCGAAGCTCTTTCCGGGCGAGGATGAGGACGAACTGAGCGACCCACTCGGTGAGCCGGCGCCCAGGTAGCGGTACTGGCCACCTGTCAGCCGGGTTCGTTTCCGAGGTTCTAGCGGGTGGCCGCACGCGGCACCGGAAACCACTCTGTGCCGCACCGGTAGTGTGCGGAACGGTCGAGGATTTCGACGCCGAGATCGGGCTCAACCTGCGCTCCGCGTTCTTCGTCGCCCAAGCGGTGGCGCGGGGGCTGATCGCCGCCGGGCGGCCCAGCTCTATCATCCACATATCCTCGCGGATGGGCTACGTCGGCGGTGCGCGGCTCTCGGTCTACTGCGCCTCGACCCAAGAGCCTACGGATGGACAATGAGCCGGAGTTTGCCTGGCGCATGCTCGACTAATGGGCGTACTTGAACGGGGTTGAGATCGACTTCTCCCGACCGGGCAAGCCGACCGACAACGCCTACGTCGAAGCGTTCAACGGCCGCCTGCGGGCGGAGTGTCTGAACGCCTCGTGGTTCCTGTCGCTAGCCGACGCCCGTGAGCGCATTGAGGACTGGAGTTGCCACTACAACGAAGACTGACCCCGTACGGCCCTGGGCGGCTTGACGCCCCGCGCCTTCGCCAACCAAGCTGTCACAGCCCGAGAAACTTCATAGGTCGTGGACCACAAACTGGGTCAACTCCAACTGGCTCAAAAGCCATATCAAAGGACGGACCACTTCAATGGGGCGGATCAGCCCGGCCTCGAGGAGGTGAAAAGATGCGCTGCCGGCTTGGCAGCTACACTCCTGCCCGCTCACGGGAGCTACGGGGGCTACAGGCCTGGCTCCCTGAAGTCACACGCGAGACGTGGCGCTTATCGAATCCCATCGCATCGCGGATCGAAGAAAGGCTTGCCCCTGGTCGTGCGCCAATTGGTTGTGACCTTAAGTTCAGGCAAATCGACCAGAGGCCTTCGCGCCGAACGCGCATCCCGACGCGCTGCCTCAAGCCAGTCGACTGAGTCGGAGACGCCGCGCAGAGACGGACCTTCGGCCCTAATCTGCGGCGAAGTCGAGAGAACCGAATTCCGTGTGGCGCCAGTCACGAACCTGACTTAGGTCGAGATAAGTAGTCGCACAAGAATGATTTGATTTTCGGTAAAACAATAAAAACCCATATATCATCCAATATAGTCACGCCAAGTACATGAAGCGCGCACATTAAAAACTTAGCAACTGTATGCAAATGGATTTTGATGGCTACGCTCGCGGCGTAGCGGTATGGATCTCTTCTTGTGCGTCATACAAGTTCGGTGATGCTGGACTCGCAGTCAGGGCAAGGCGTATCTTCATGAGATTGGTGGAGAATAGACTGTAGCTGTATCACACACCTGGAGGTTCCGATGCGTGTCGTCGTTGCGGCGGTTCTCGGTGTCGTCTGCCTCGTCCCGCTTCGGTCGGCGCTCGCCCAATCGACGCCAGCTCTGCTCAAACCTGGTGCGACGCTAGGGACGGTCGAAGCTCTTGCCGGCGAAGACGAGAACGAGCCCGAGGGAGTTAGCGGGATTGCATGCCGTCCCGCCACAGGCTTGGGCAGGACCTGTTTGCTCATCAACGACGAAAGCCAAGCAGCCCAGGTTGTGCAGATCAAGGACGGCGTAATAATTCCGGGAGAGACCATCCCGATTGTCGGCGATGCTCCATCCACGGAAACCCTTGGCCGAGCTCCTCGCGTCACGTCGTGTCCTAAGAAGGATGCGGGAGGCTTCGACGAGAGCGACGGCGAGGGTGTCGCCTTCTCAGACCCCTATTTCTACGTCGTCGGATCGCACGGCTGTTCCCGGAAGAAGGGCAAATTCAAGCTGTCGTCGTTTCTCGTCGCCCGCATCCGGATGGATGCGCAGGACGTTCCAGACGGTAAGAAGTATAGTCTTGAAACGAGCTATAGGCTCTCCGACTACTTGCAACGCGCTCCACGGGTCGGCCGGTTCTTCGGTGCACAGCTACAGAACTCCGAAGCCTCTGACGATGATGCAAACGGATTGAATGTCGAAGGTATCGCCGTGCGGGGCGACACGATGTACGTCGGCCTTCGAGCGCCAGTCGATCGCGATGCGGGAGAGGCGTTCCTCCTTCGCGTCAGCGTGTCCGCTTTGTTTGATAAGACTTCAGGAAAGGAGCATGCGCCGTCGGAAGCCGTTCCGGACGTCATTCCACTCAGGCTCGGCAGAAACGTCGGCATTCGCGATTTGACGTTCATGCCGGATGATCGCCTGTTGGTTCTAGGCGGCCCCGCACAGGAGCAGAGTGTCCCATACGGGCTGTATGCCGTCGAACCTTCTACGGGGGCAGTGAGCGCCTCCTGGAGAATTCCACCGCTGGTCGGCGCCTTGAAGAAGGGTAAAGCGGAAGCGCTGACGATGCTCGGTCCGGGACGTGTCCTGATCATGTTCGATGCGCTCGCTAACGGGGGCGCCCGAGAATACTCGTTCGAGTGAGCGCGAGCCGAGACTGATCTCGGCCCCTCCGGCCGATCGGCTGCTCGACGCCGAAACGTCGCACGGTCGCTCTGTAGACGGCCAATCGCTCGAAGAGGCGCAAATCGCGACCGGCCTAGGGCAGAATATCTACATCGGCGTCCGGCCACATTCCTCCTTTGACTCTCAGCCACCTGATTTCGTTACTTCCCTGCATCTTCATTCAAGATGTCATAACCAACTCAGTGCAGTAGCCTTGCAATCAGCCTGATCCAAAACCTCGGGCATGTTGCTTTCAGTTTTAGAATCTTTTCGGTTGTGCTAGGATCCAGTGCTGATCACGAGGCGTGGGAGATAGCTTGATGACATTAGCCGCGAGCCGTCAATCAATACCAGATGACATTTGGGCGAAAATGCAGGGTCGATCCTGGCATAGTGATCGAGGGTGCCTGCCTCGTAAAAATCTGGTTTTTGTTACTTTGCCATATTTGAATTTTTCCGGAGTGACGGTGGAGGGTCACCTGATTGTACACTTGGATGTTGCCGATGATGTGATGAGCATATTTACAGAAATCCATCAGAGTGGAAAATTTCGTATTGAGAAGATGAACTTAGTAGATGATTACGATGGAGATGACGACAAGTCTATGTTCGACAATAATACTAGCGCTTACAACTGTCGGCTTACAAGAGGTGGTGCAACCATGTCATCTCATGGGCGCGGCATCGCCATAGATATCAACCCCGTGCAAAATCCTTGGGTCAAGGGCAGTGAAACTGCCCCCGCAAATGGAGTGAATTACAATACTCCCGACAAGCGTGATGCAGCTTTCCGCCGGGGCGCACATGGAATTGTCATGCCAGACGATGTTGTCGTCGCATCCTTTGCTCGCAAAGGATGGAAATGGGGCGGGGTTTTTACAACGCGGAAAGATTATCAGCATTTTTCTGAAGATGGCATGTAGATCTGAATCGAGCGTCGCTCATGATTGCAAAACAGGTCAGTGATGCATACTTTGGCCTGCGCTTTTGGTGCTTTTATCGGCATATCGATCTAATTGCTGTCGATAAAACACGAATTATATGAAATTTCGGTTGGAGAGTCTGCTGGACTCAATAGGGAGGAAAGAAGATGGTTGTCTGGGACGATCTCATCGCAGAATACCGCTCGGACAGAAACGTTACGGACGAGCTTAAGATTGCCTCTTTAGCTCAATGGATTCAAGAGTCTGGGCGCGGTTCAAGCCAACTTGCGCAGCAACACATGAATTTCGGGGGATTGAAGTATCGCGAGAGAATGAAGGGGTATGCTCAACCTGTAGATTACACAGGTACAGACGGGGAGGAAACTACTTACTGCAAATTTGGGAGTGTGCAGGAATTCATAAGAGGATACTGGCGTTTCATATCGAGTGGACCATATGAAGAATGGCAAAAATATAGAAGTAAACCTGATGGATATATTGATTATATCTCAAACCATGGATATTCGGCGGACCGAAATTATCCCAAAGCGGTAAAATCTCTCTTCAAAGAAGCGAGCAATCTCTTGGGAGTGTCGCTCCAATCTGGAGGCTCGACTGACCGCATAAGTGGATCGAGCGTCGCAAAGCCGAACTGGACCGATCTGCAGGCTAAGTTTTTGAATCGAAGGGCTGGTCCCGTATTAGGTATAATTCTGCACGACACAGCGGGGTCAGGAACGCACAATGACACGATCTACCTTTCAAATCCGCAGGATGGAAGGAAAGTAAGTGTGGATTTCACTGTGGAGCGAGATGGGGGAATTTGGAAGTTGAATCCTGATATAAGGGCGTACTATTGCAATCATGCGGGCCGAGCCACGGCTTGGAATGGCTTTCGAAATGCGCGCGTAAATTCCGTGACGATTGGAATTGAAATAGTACAGAAATCCGATCTTAGTCTAAGTCCTATCTATCCAAGTGCTCAGGTAGAAGCCGTCGCAAATCTTTGTGCTTGGCTGAGTTCCACGTTCAATATCAGCAACTCTCATATAACGACTCATAGACAAATAATCACTGATGGCTCCCGCTCAGATCCAAGAAAGTTCCCGTTCGAAGAGTTCTGGGAGGCTTACTGGGCAGCATTTGGTGGCCGGGAAATGTTTGTCGCTTCTTTGGCCGGCGACGGTGTGATTGAGGATGAGTCCGAGGATGAAGGGAGTCTCAATGATGCCTGATAGGCCATAGTTCCATGCTTTACGTGGCGCTGCGGTCTGGCATGACTGCAGCGCCGGCGGACCGCCGCCATCAGAGATGGCGGCGGTCCGCCGGCGTGAGATCTGCAAGCATATGTAGAACGGCGCAACTGATCCTCCCATGATCTCGCGGACCCAGGGAGATTAGCTCGCGGTCCGTTCGGCTTGCTCAGGCGTGAGATGGCCGAGTGCCGAATGGATGCGCTGCCGATTGTAGTAGCCCTCGATGTAAGTGAATAGGTCGCGTCGCGCCTCATCTCGGGTTGTCCATCGTCGCTGATGGACGAGCTCGACTTTGAGGGTGTGGAAGAAGCTCTCCATCGGAGCGTTGTCGTAGCAGCATCCTGTCCGGCTCATCGACGGCCTCGCCCCCATGGCGGCGAGCTGCTTCCGGTAGGCCTCGGCTGCGTACTGGCTGCCGCGATCCGAGTGGCAGATCAGCCCGGCAGCCGGTCGCTGCCGCTGAGCGGCCATCATCAGCGCCGCCACGCTCAACTCGGCCCGCATATGATCGCGCATCGACCAGCCGATGATCTTGCGCGTGGCCAGATCGAGGACGGCGGCCAGGTACAGCCAGCCCTCGCCGGTTGGCAGGTAGGTGATGTCGGCCAGCCAGACCGTGTTTGGCCGCGCGGCCGAGAAGTCCTGCTTCAGGAGGTTTGGGGCGATCGGGAGATCGTGACGGCTGTCTGCAGCGCGGCAATCAGGATGAGACCAGCGCGTCAATCAAGGTGAGAGGAACCGCCGATCTGATGACGCAAGGAGGGCGAAGCCCGACCGGAGGCGTCAGATCGGCGTCGGCGTGACCTCGAAGGGGCATGCTGTCTGGTGATCGCGACCGCCGGGCCAGGTGCGGGGTCGTCCTCAGTCTGAGGAGCCCGCCCGTGCCCGGCTGCCACGTGCCCGATCACCAGATGAGGCTCTTCATGCAGTTCCGTCAGAGCGACAGCGTCGCCGCGGCCGCCGCCAAGGCCGCCTTCAGTCCCGCCACCGGCCATCGCATCGCCGCCGATCCACGCTTGCCCTCGGCCAAGAAGACCCCACGCGGTCGACGTCGGCCCGATCCCCTCGCCGAGGTGTTTGAGGACGAGATCGTGCCACTGCTCGAGGCCGCGCCCGGTCTGAGGCCGGTAGCCGTCTTCGAGGAGATCCTGCGCCGTCATCCCGATCTCGGCGCAGGAGTCCGCCGCACCTTGGAGCGGCGAATCTGGGCCTGGCGCGCCGTGCACGGAGCCGACCAGGACGTCATCTTCCGTCAGGCCCACGAGCCCGGGCGGGTGTGACTGTCGGACTTTACCGACATGGCCGATCTCGGCGTCACCATCGCTGGCCTGCGCCTCGACCATCGGCTCTACCACTTCCGGCTCGCCTACTCCGGCTTCGAGCACGCCCACGTCGTGCTCGGCGGCGTGCCCCACGAGCACCGCACCGACAGCCTCTCGGCCGCCTTCCGCAACCTCGACGAGGCCGCCCAGGAGGATCTCAGCCGCCGCTACGAGGCCTTGTGCGCCCACTTCGGCATGACGCCCACCCGCAACAACACCGGCCTCGCCCACGAGAACGGTTCGTTCGAGGGCCCGCACGGCCACCTCAAGCGGGCCATTGCCGACGCGCTCCTGCTGCGCACCAGCACCGACTTCCCCGACCTGACCGCCTACCGCACCTTCGTCGACGAGCTCGTCGGACGCCGCAACGCTCGCCAAGCGAAGCGCATCGATAGCGAGCGTGCCGTCCTGGCGCGACTGCCCGAATGGCGCTCGTGCGACAACGAGCAGGTCAGCGTGCGCGTCTCCTCGGCCGGCGGGTTCCGCCTGCGCAAGGTGTTCTACACCGTACCCTCGCGCCTGATCGGCCACACCCTGCGCGTGCGCCTCTACGATGACCGCCTCGACGTCTTCGTCGGCGGTTCTCACCTCCTGACTCTACCGCGGGGGCGGGCTCATCCGGACGGACGGCACGATCAGGTCGTCGACTACCACCACGTCATCCTCGCCCTCCGGCGCAAGCCGATGGCGATGCTCAACCTCGTCTACCGCGACCGGCTCTTCCCGCGCGCACCCTACAGGCACGCCTTCGAGGCCCTGCGGGCCGCGCTTCCGGAACGGCAGGCCTGCCGCATCGCCGTCGACTTGCTCGCGCTGGTGACCTGACCGGCTGGCTTTGGACCGGGCTGATTGAGAGGATCAGCCGGGATCAAGGGAGTCGGACATGCGGCGAGGTCAGAAGACGAGCGCGGAGCAGGTTGTGCTGAAGCTGCGCCAGATCGAGGTGCAGACGGCACAAGGCAAGAGCTTAGCGCTGGCGTGCAAGGAGGCGGAGATCTCCGAGCAGAGCTATTACCGCTGGCGCAAGGAGTACGGCGGCCTCCAGGTCGACCAGGCCAGGAAGATGAAGGATCTGGAGTGCGAGAACGCGCGGTTGCGCCGGCTCGT
>NZ_FOMM01000016.1:0-183498 GCF_900112625.1 Methylobacterium sp. 13MFTsu3.1M2 | reverse complement strand
CCGATTGGCTTGATCGCTCTCGTGATCCGTGTCCGGACTGGTTCGGCAGCCGCAAAGGCTGGCGAAGCCAGAGACACACGAAACAAGAAGACCCGCAGCGACACCGCTGCCTGCTTGCCGAACACAGCACTCGCCGTCGCAGCACCCTGCGAAGGCCAAGTGCCAAAAGAATTGCGATGCGCCGGTCTGGTGGCCTGAGCGGCGTGCCCAGAACCCGATCCCATCTCGAACTCGGCCGTTAAACACGCCAGCGCCTATGGTACTGTGTCTCAAGACACGGGAGAGTCGGTCGCCGCCAGACCTGCCCATCGCAAGACACACACCTTCCCTCACCACGAACACCGATCCGGCCCCCGGACACGGCGCACGCTCACGAGAGCCCGCGTCGACCCGGACCAGCCGTACAGACTTGGCGCGGGGTGGAGCAGCCCGGTAGCTCGTCAGGCTCATAACCTGAAGGTCACAGGTTCAAATCCTGTCCCCGCAACCAAATCCGACACACAGAACCCGCCGCGCTCAACAGCGCGGCGGGTTTTGCGTTGTGGCAGTAAGTCGCGTGGAACCGCGCGTGGCGCGGACACGCTCCGGAACACGGCCTGCCCTCCGCGAGGGGAGGGGAGTCCGAGCACCGAGCCGCCCCGGGTTCGCGGTCTGTGCCGCCTGCATCACGCGCGTCGGAGCCCGTCGTTGACCAGCCTCATCGCGAGCGGCCGAACCGGTTCCCGGGCGCGGTCCCCGGGCCGCGACCTTGGCGGTGTTGGCCTCGCAGGCACCTGGCCTTAAGATGCGGTGGGGTACGTCGTGATACGGCGTAAGGGGGGAGCGGCAATGATCTCACAGGCAGGCGGCACGGCCGACCTCGATCG
Organism: Methylobacterium sp. 13MFTsu3.1M2; assembly: GCF_900112625.1. Classification (NCBI taxonomy): domain Bacteria; kingdom Pseudomonadati; phylum Pseudomonadota; class Alphaproteobacteria; order Hyphomicrobiales; family Methylobacteriaceae; genus Methylobacterium; species Methylobacterium sp. 13MFTsu3.1M2. The sequence goes on along the minus strand of NZ_FOMM01000016.1, from coordinate 182,632 downwards.
GAGCTGAAGAGCGCGGTTTGCGCGTCTCCGCTCCCTCTCATCGTGCGGCCCGCCCGGTGATGCGTCGCGCATCGCCGCCGAGGCTGGTCGCCCTGGCCCTGGCCCTGCTGGTCGCCGCGGGGAGCCAACCCGCGCGCGCCTTCGACCTGTTCGGCCTGTTCGGCAGCGAGCCGGAGCCGCCGCCACCGAGTGCGACAGCGCTTCCGTACACGCTGCGGATCACCGGCACGGACGATTCCGACGTGCTGCGGGCCCTGCAGGACACGTCCACCCTCTATCGCCTGCGGCAGGAACCGCCGCCCGACGGCGAGGGCCTGCTGCGCCGGGCCGAGACCGACCGCGCCAAGCTCGCCGACGTCCTGTCGGGCTACGGCTACTATCAGGGAACGGTGTCGATCCGGATCGACGGGGCGCCCGTGCCGGGCCAGGCGGCGACCGCGGTCGGTGCCGCGGAGGCGTGGCGCAACCGCGGCCTCGTCCCGGTACGGATCGCGGTCGATCTCGGGCCCCTCTACCAGCTGCGCCGGATCACCGTGCGCGATCCGGCGGGCAACCCGTTCCCGGACTCCGCGCTACCCGCGCGGGTCACACGCGTCGACGACGACGTTCCCGCGCGCTCGGCCACGGTGCTGGCGCGGGAAGCGCAGATCGTCGACCAGTTCCGCGCGCAGGGCCATCCCTTCGCCAAGGTGATCGCGCGCGACCCCGTGGTGGACGATGCCGCCCACGTGATGGACGTGACCTTCACGGTGGCGCCAGGCCCGGTAGCCGGACTCGGCCCGGTCACGGTCAGCGGCGCGCCGGGCATCGACCCGGCCACCATCCGCTCCTTCATCTACGCCGAGCCGGGCGACCCGTACTCGCCCCAGGCGGTGGCGGCGATCCGCCGGTCGGTGGCGCGGATCGAGGGGATCGGCGGCGTGCGGGTCCGCGAGGGCACGACCCTCGACGCCGACGGGAACCTGCCGCTGTTCGTCGCGGTCACCGAGCGCGAGCGCAACCTCGTGGGCGTCTCGGCGCGCTACTCCACCGTCGACGGGCCGGGCGTGCGGGCCTACTACGCCAACCGCAACCTGTTCGGTGGCGGCGAGTCCTTCCGGGTGGATGCCGACATCTACTATCTGGGTCTCGGCAACGACCCGTTCGCCAACCAGCGCAAGCTCGCGGGGATCGGCACGAACGGCCTCGGCGGCCGCCTCTCGGCGACCTATGTCCAGCCGGCCCTGTGGGGGACGCGCAACGACTTCCTCGCGAACGCCTTCATCACCCGCGAGGTGCAGCAGAGCTACCTCGTGGATGGCGGGGGCGTCTCGGGGGCGATCCGCCACCGGTTCTCGGACACGTTCTCGGCGCAGATCGGGCTCGACGCGCAGGCAGGCCGGTCGAAGGACGCCCTCGGCACGGTCAATTACCGGCTGATCGGCGTGCCGGCCTCGGTCACCTACGATTCCACCGACAGCCTCCTCGACCCGACGCGGGGCGTCCGGGCCATCGCGTCGCTGGCGGTCTATCCCAGCGCGATCTCCTCGCCCGGCATCGTCGTGGCCAAGGCGCAGGGCTCCACCTACTACGCCCTCGACGACGAGGCCCGCATGATCCTCGCCGGCCGCGTCGGCTTCGGCTCGGTCTCGGGCGCGCCGCTGGGGGAGATCCCCGACAATTTCAGGTTCTTCGCCGGCGGCGGCGGCTCGGTCCGCGGCTACCCGTACCGGACCCTCGGGCCGATCGGTCCCTTCAACCTGCCGATCGGAGGCCGCAGCCTGCTGGAGGCCTCGCTCGAGGCACGCATCAAGGTCACCGACACGATCGGCGTGGTGCCGTTCTTCGACGCGGGCACCGCCTTCGCCTCGGCGACGCCGGATTTCGACGAGAAGATCCGCAAATCCGTGGGCATCGGCCTGCGCTACTACACCGGCATCGGGCCGATCCGCGCGGACGTCGCCTTCCCGCTCGACCCCTACAAGGGCGGACACGTGCGTCCCGCCGTCCTGTATCTCAGCCTGGGGCAGGCGTTCTGAATGGTGTTCCGAACCGGACTCACGCCGCGCACCGCGCGTCCGACCGCCCGTCCCGGCCGGTGGAGCCTGGCGCTCGTCCTGGTCTGCCTCGCCCTGCTGCCCTGGACCCTCGCGGCGACGCGCGCCGACGAGGGCGACAAGTCCGTCCTCGGCGGCCTCCTGTCCCGCGCCCTGTCGACGCCCTCGTCGCGGGTGGCGATCGGCGCCATCGACGGCGCCCTGTCCTCGGACGCGACCATCCGGGACGTGGCGATCAGCGACCGCGACGGCGTCTGGCTGAAGCTCGACCGGGCCCGCATCGTCTGGCGGCGGCTCGCCCTCCTGTCGGGACGGCTGGAGGTCGACAGCCTCGAGATCGGGCATCTCGACGTGCTGCGCCGGCCGATACCCGGACCGCCGCCGCCCGAGGCCAAGCCCGACGGGCGGCTCCTCCCGGACCTGCCGGTCAAGGTCGAGATCAAGGGCTTCAAGCTGGCCGAGCTGACGCTGGGCGAGGCGGTGGCCGGGCAGCCGGCGCGGCTGTCGGCGGAGGGCCGGGCGAAGCTCGGCGCCGCCAGCGAGGGGCTCGACCTGCAGGCGAGGGCGCAGCGCCTCGACGCGCCGGGCCGCTTCCTGCTGTCGCTGCTGTTCGTGCCGAACGGCGAGCGGCTGGAACTCAAGGCGAACCTGGTCGAGCCGGCGGGCGGCCTGCTCTCGAAGGCCGCCAACCTGCCCGGCACCCCGCCGATCGACTTCGCGCTCGACGGGACCGGGACACTGGATGCCTGGGGGGCCAAGCTCGACTTCACGGCCGGTCCCGACATCGGCGCCAGGGGCGGGGCGAAGATCTCCCGCATCGGGGCCGAGCGGCGCCTCGCCCTCGACCTCGCGGCCCGGATCGAGGGGCTGATGCCCGGTCCGGCGGCGGCGGTCTTCGCCGGCACCACCAAGCTCGACGGCGGCCTCGCCTTCGCGGATAGCGGCGCCTTCCGGATTGACCGGCTGGAGCTGACCTCCCGCACGGCGCGCCTGACGGCCGGCGGCAGCCTGACCCGCGACCGGGTCGCCGACCTGACGCTGCAGGCGCGCGCCGTGCCGACGGAGGGCGACGTCACCCGGGCCGGCGAGGCCGAGATCGGCAAACTCGTCTTCGACGGCAGCCTCAAGGGACCGCTGGCGGCGCCAACCGTCCGGGGCCGTCTCGACGCGGCCGCCCTGCGCAGCCGCGATTCCAGCCTGGACCGGATCGAGGCCAGCCTCGGCATCGACCCGCAGGGCGAGCCGTCGGCGCAGCGTTTCGCCATCGCGGCGGACGGCCGGGTCGACGGCCTGAAGCTCGCCGACCCGGCCCTGCGCCGGGCGATCGGCAGCCGGGCCACCGTGACGCTCCGGGCCTCGGCCAGCGCCGACGGCGTTCTCGATATCGCGGCGCTCAAGCTCGATTCCGACACGGCGCGGGCCGCCTATGCCGGCCGGGTCGGCCAGAACACCCTGACCGGCACCGTGGACGCGGCGCTGCCGGACCTCTCCGTCTTCTCGGGCCTCGCGGGCCAGGGTCTCGCGGGCAGCCTCGACGCCAAGGCGCGGCTCAGCGGCGATCCGGCGCGCAAGGCCGTCGCCGCCGACCTCGCCGTGACGACGAGCGGCGTCGTCACCGGGATCCGGGCGGCCGACCGCACCCTCGGCCGCGCGCCGAGCCTCCAGGGGCGCGTCTCCCAGACCTTCGACGGGTACGGCTTCGACCATCTGCGCCTCGAAGGCTCCGGCGTCACCGCGACCCTGCAGGGCGAGGCGACGGCGACCCGCGCGGACGTCACCGGCAGGATCGACCTCAAGAGCCTCGCGGATCTTGACGGGCGCCTCACCGGCAGGGCGGGCGTCGACGCGCGCCTGACCGGATCCCTCGAGCATCCGGACGTGACCGCGACCCTGACGGCGCCCTCCGCCACCGCGGCCGGCAAGCCGATCCGGGACCTGCGCGTCGAGGCGGTCCTGCGGGACGCGCTCCTCGCGCCGGACGGCACGGTCCGGCTCGGCGGCGATGTCGGCGGCAAGCCGCTGACCGGCGGCGCGCACCTCGCGCGCGTCGGCGGGGACTGGGTCCTCGACCGGCTCGGCCTCGATCTCGGCTCGGTCTCCGTCGCCGGCCAGGCGACGGTCGCGGCCGACACGTGGCTGTCGGCCGGCGCGCTCACCGTGCGGGCCGGCGACCTGACGGACATCGCGCCCCTGGTCCCGGAACCGGTCGCGGGCCGCCTCGACGCCGCGCTGACCCTCGCCCGCGACGGCGGGCGCCAGGACGTGACCGTCCGCGCCACCGGGGCCGGTCTCCGCTACGGCGAGACCGCCCTCGCGCGGCTCGACGCGGACCTCTCGGGACGCGACCTGCGCGCCCACCCGGTCCTCGACGGGCGCGTCGAGGCCGACCGGCTCGTGGCCGCCGGCCAGCAGGTCGACACGATCCGGCTCCTCGCGAACGGCACGCCCGCCTTCAGCGACATGAGCCTCACCGCCCGGGCGCGCGGCTTCACGCTCGACGGTGCCGCGCGCGTCGTCCCGGCCGCGGACACGCGGATCGAGATCCAGCGCCTGTCGGCGGCCCGCGGCAACGACCGCTTCGCCCTCACCGGGCCGGCGGCGATCACTCTCCGGGACGGCGGCGCGGTGATCGACGGCCTGTCGATCGCGGCGGGCTCCGGCCGCGTCACGGTCGCGGGCCGCGCCGGGCGGGATCTCGACCTCAAGGTGGGGATCCGGTCGCTGCCCCTGTCGCTCGCCCGGATCGCCGCGCCGAGCCTCGCCCTCTCGGGGACCCTGGACGGGGAGGCGGATCTCCGCGGCCCCGCGACGCGGCCGGAGGGGCGCTACGCGGTCAGCGTCGCCAAGCTCGTCGCCCCGCAGACGCGGCAGGCCGGCTTGCCGGCGATCGACGCGACCGCCAAGGGCACGCTGTCGGACGGGCAGGCGAGCCTGGACGGGCGAGTCACGGCCGGGCGCGGCGTCGCCCTGACGGTCTCCGGGTCGCTGCCCGTGGAGGCCGGGGGTCCGCTGGACCTGCGCGCGCGCGGGACACTCGACGCCGCCCTCGCCAATTCCCTCCTGAGCGTCGGCGGCCAGAGCGTCACCGGCAAGATCGCCATCGACGGCGGCGTCACCGGCACGCTCGCGGCGCCGCGGGCCCAGGGCGCGGCGGTGCTGAGCGGCGGGAGCTTCACCGATCCGCTGAACGGGCTCCGCTTCACCGGGATCGAGGGTCGCGTCACCGGCCGCGGCGACAGCGTCGTGGTCGAGCGCCTGACCGCGACCGCCCGCAACGGCGGTCAGGTCTCCGTAACCGGCCGCGTCTCCCTCGCGCCCGACTTCCCGGGCAATTTCCACGTCGTCGCCGACAAGGCCGAACTCGTCTCGAGCCCTCTGATGACGGCCGTGTCGAGCGTCGACATCACGCTGGCGGGGCCGCTGGCGCGGACGCCGCGGATCGCCGGCCGGGTGAACGTCGTGTCGATCGACGTCGCGGTTCCGGACCGGCTGCCGGCCACCATCCGGCCGCTGCCGGGCGTCCGCCACGTCAACACGCCGCCGGCCCTGAAGGCGCGTCTGGCGCAGCGGGCGGAGCGGAAGGCCGCGACCCGGTCCGGGCGACGGGGCGGGAAGCCGGCCGTCCCGTTCGACGCCACCCTCGACGTGACGATCGACGCGCCGAGCCGCATCTTCGTGCGCGGGCGCGGCATCGACGCGGAACTCGGCGGTGCGCTGCGCGTGACCGGCACCTCGGCGTCGCCCAACGCCAACGGCGCGTTCTCGCTGCGGCGCGGACAGTTCGAGCTCGTGGGCCAGCGCCTGGATTTCAGCCGCGGCCGGCTGACCTTCGCCGGCAGCCTGACCACGCCGGAGCTCGATTTCGTCGCCGAGACCAAGGCCACCGACGTGACCGCCCGCATCGCGGTCTCGGGCTTCGCGGACGCGCCGCAATTCTCCCTGACCTCGGATCCGGTCCTGCCGCAGGACGAGATCCTGTCGCGGATCCTGTTCAAGAAGGCCTCGGCCGGCCTGTCGCCGTTCCAGGCGCTGCAGCTCGCCCAGGCGGTCGCCCAGCTCTCGGGGGGCGCCGCCGGTCCGGACGTGTTCGAGCAGGCGCGCAAGAGCCTCGGCCTCGACAGCCTCGACGTCTCCACCGGCGCGAGCGGCGGGCCGGCGATCGGCGCCTCGCGCTACATCTCGGATCGGGTCAGCGTCGGCGTGAAGGCCGGGGCGAAGCCCGCCGACACCGCCGTCGGGGTCGACTTCGACGTCACCCGCCGGATCAAGCTGAAGGGCGAGGCCGGGACCGACGGCCGCACCAGCCTCGGTGTCGGCGCCGAGTACGAGTGGTAGCCGGCACGGTCACACAGCTGCCCGTTCCACCGCGCCCGCGGGGCTGCGGGATCGACACGCCCGGTCAATGGTTTAGGTTCGGGACGAGCGGCCGCCAGGGCCGCCGATCGGGCGGGAAACACCACGGGCGATGGACGAGCTTTTCGAGACCGATGACGATCCGCCGGTTCCGGAGGGCGGCCTTATCCGCAAGCTCCCGATCATCAACAGGCGGGGCCTCCACGCCCGCGCCTCCGCGAAGTTCGTGCAGACCGTGGAGCGCTACGACGCCGCCGTGACGGTCACCCGGGCCGGCGAGACGGTCGGCGGGCGCTCGATCATGGGCCTGCTGACGCTCGGCGCCGCCATGGGTACACGCATCGCCGTCACCGCCGTCGGCCCGGACGCGGAGAGCTGCCTCGACGCCATCGAGGCCCTGCTGGCCAACCGCTTCGGCGAGGACGAGTAACCTCTAGGCCGTCGCCTTGCCCGGCCACGCGCACAGGTCGGAGACCGGGCACCGGGGGCAGGCGGGCTTCCGGGCCGTGCAGATGTAGCGCCCGTGCCGGAACAGCCAGACATGGGCGTTGTCCTTGAACGCGTCCGGCACGATTCGGGCGAGGCCGTCGGCCACCGCGTCGACCGTCGCGCCCGGGGCGAGGGGGATCCGGTTCGCGATCCGGAAGATGTGGGTGTCGACCGCGATCACCGGCTCGTGGAAGGCGAAGTTCGCCGTGACCTCGGCGCTCTTGCGGCCGATCCCCGGCAGGCGGCGCATCTCCGCGGCGCTGCGCGGGACGGCGCCGCCGTGCTCCGCGAGCAGGACCGCCGACAGCCTGACGATATTGCGCGCCTTGGAGGGCCCGAGCCCGACCGGCCGGACGATCTCGGTGATCCGGGCCTCCCCCAGGGCCGCCATGGCGGCGGGATCGCGGGCCTCGGCGAACAGCGCGTCCGCGATCCGCGAGACGGTCGGGCCAGTGGACTGGGCCGAGAGCAGCACGGTCACGAGCAGGCGGAACGGGTCGGTTCGGTCGAATCCGGCCTTCGGATCCGGGTCCCGCTCGGCGAGGCGCGCGAGGATGGCGGCCACCCGGTCGGCCTCGCGCGCCTCGCGCGAGCGCGGCACAGTCCGTGCGGCCGCCCTCCGGCGCGGAGCGGGTCGAACGCCGTGGGGCAGGTCGCGGGTCATGTCGGCCAGCTAGGGTTCGCCGCCCCCGTCGACAGGCGCCCCGGACGCGGCGGATTGACCGCTCACCGACCACTCAGGCCCGGGCGCGGCGCCAGGGCACCGCGTTGGCGCCGGCGCACAGGTGGAGCGTCCCGGCGACCACCGCGCCGGCCCGCCGGCGGAACTCGACCCGCAGCGCGCCGCGGCGGGCGAACAGCCGGGTGACCACACGCACCAGCGACGCCTCGGCCGGGTCGGCGATGATCGGCCGCGCGGCCGTGCGGGCGTCGAGGGCGAGGAAGGTCTCGACCGCGTCGCGGACCGCTTCCGGCTCGGTGACGGCGAGCACCTCGGTCTCCGCGGGCTCCCAGCCCTCGGGACGCACGCCGAGCAGGTTCCCGGCCGGGATCGGCCGGGAACGCGCCGGGCGGCTGGCAGCCAGGACGGGGCGCCGCGGCTCCGGATCCGGGGCGGGCGCGGACTGGCCGACGAAGCGGAGCGGGCGGCGCAGCGCCCCGAGCCGCTCCCGCAGCGCCCGGTCGACGGCCTCCGCGGCCGCGCGCTCCACGAGGGCGGCCGCGTCGGGCTCGGCGGGCTCCCAGAGCCGGGCGCGGCGGCCCCAGACCGGATGCGGCATCGCCAACGGGACCACGCCGCGCAGGGTTTCGTGGCCGTCGCGCGCGTCGCGGCTCCAGGCGAGGGCGACGGCGACGGGACGACCGGCCGGGCGGTGCTGGGCGAGCGGGAGAAGGTGGTCCGGGTCGCGCAGCGGGTCGGTCACCGCGTTGCGCACCAGCATGGCCCGCCACGCGGCGACGGAGGCCGCGTCGACGGCACCGGGTCGCCGCAGATCGACCCGCCAGGTCCCGGTCTCGGCGCCGTCCTCGGCGCCGGCTCCGGCTTCCGGATCCGCCGCGCGGTCCGGCCGCTCGGTGAGCCCGCCCTGTATCACGGTGAAGCGTCGCGCCATCCGCGTGTCCTGCCTCTCGACGACCCGTCCCGATCCGGGACGATCCGGCGCCTCCGGGGCGCCCTTCGCGTCGAGGGCTTCAAGGACGGTGCCGACTGCCGGCGTCAGGGGCCGGGGATCGCCAGGGGGTTGTCGGTCAGGGCGGCGGCATCCGGCGCGTCGACCCGGGGGCGGCCGAGGAAGGCGTCCCAGAGCTGGCGCACGAAAGCCGGATCGAGGTCGCGCAGGATCAGCACGAGCCGCGACGTGTGGTCGGGATCCGGCCAGGCCGGCAGGGTGACCGGCGCGTGGAACACGTGCTGGACGCCGTGGACGACGAGGGGACGCTCGGGATCGTCGGCGAGGGCGACGAGGCCCTTGAGCCGGAGCAGCTTCGGCCCGTGGCCGGAGCGCAGGAGATCCATGAACATCTCGAAGGCGGGGCGCGGCACGGGCGCCGCGCTGGTCAGGCAGATCGCCCGGATCGACGCGTCGTGGCGGTTCACGTCGGCGTGGTGGTGATGCGCCTGCTCCAGGGCCGCGTCGCCGAGCCACGCGCGCACGTCGGCGGTCTTGCCGTCGAGGCCGAACAGGCCGCCGAGGAGCGTGTCCGCGGGGGCGTCCGGCGCGACGATCGGGGCGGCCGGGTTGAGCGCCGCGAGGCGCGCGCGGATCCCCGAGAGGTCGCCCGCGAGGTCGGCCTTGGTCAGCACGATCCGGTCGGCGACCGCGGCCTGCCGCAGGGCTTCCGGATGGGCGTCGAGGGTCGCGGCGCCGGTAGCCGCGTCCACCACCGTCACCACGGCCTGGAGACGGTACCGCAGTACCAGATAGGGATGGTAGATCAGCGCGTGCAGGATCGGCGCCGGATCGGCGAGGCCCGTCGTCTCGATCACGACCCGGCGGAACGGCCGGATCCGGCCGTTGTCGCGCTTGCGCAGCAGATCCTCGAGGGTGGCGATCAGGTCGCCCCGCACCGTGCAGCACAGGCAGCCGGCGCCGAGCAGGATCATGTCCTCGTCGACGGTCTCGATCAGCAGGTGGTCCAGGCCGATCTCGCCGAACTCGTTGACGATCACCACCGTGTCGGCGAGCGCGGGATCGCGCAGCAGCCGGTTCAGCAGGGTAGTCTTCCCGGCTCCGAGGAAGCCGGTGAGCACGGTCAGCGGGATGGGCTCCGGGCGGCGCGGGTCCGGAGCGGGGGCGGAAGACTCTGACAGAGGCGGCGACATGGGCGACGAAGTGGGGTGTGGCGGCCTCCGCGGCAACGCGGCGGCCGCACGGTCACCCGCGCGGGCCTACTCGTCGGCCGCCGCCTTCTTGGCGGCCGGCTTCCTGGCCGGGGCCTTGGCCGCCGCCTTGTGGGACGTCGTATCGGCCTTGGCGGGCGACGGCTTGTGGGCGGCCGCCTTCGGAGCCGGCTTGCTCAGGCCCTTCCCGGGCTTGGCCTCCGGCATCCCGGGCGTGACGTCCGACGTGTAGGCGCTGGCGTTCCGCGGCACGCCGTGGCCTGGCTTCGCGGCGACCTTGGGAGCGGATTTGGCGGCCGCCTTCGCGGCCTCGGCCCGCTCCAGGCGCGCCGCGCGCGCCTGCTTGGCCGCCTCGAGGGCCGCCGCGCGCTTGGCCTTGGCGGCCTCGAGCTTGGCGGCGCGGGTGTTGGCGGCGGCGGCCTTCTGCTCGGCCTCCTGCGCCTCGAGGATCTGCTGGCCCTCGGCCGGGTTGCGACCGACCCAGACGGCGATCGGCTGGAGCGGCGCCCGCGGCGGCAGGGACCGCGCCCGGAGGGCCGGGTTGGAGAACGCGGCGAGCGCCAGCGCCGGCGAGTTCGCCGCCGAGCCGCCGATCAGCTGCGCGGCCGAACCGGGGGCGCTCAGCGCGCCGGGACCGTCCTCGATGGCCGGGGGCTTCTTGCCGCCGCACACGAAGGGACGCATGTCCGGCGGCGCCGGGATCGCGGAGGCCGGCAGCGCGTCGAGGGTCGGGCTGGTCCAGCCGGCGCTCTGGCCGAAGGCGTAGTCGAACAGGTCGGCGGTCTTCACGTCGCGCTCGCGCGGGGTCGGCTGCCCCATCACGATGGTGACGATCCGCCGGCCGTTGCGCGTGGCGGTCGCCACGACGTTGAAGCCGCCCGAGCAGATGAAGCCGGTCTTCATCCCGTCCGTGCCGGGATAGCGCCCGAGCAGCCCGTTGTGGTTCGCCATCACGGCGCGGCCGAACTGGATCGCCGAGATCGAGAACAGGTCGTGGGAATCTGGGAAGTCGCGGATCAGCGCCCGGGCGAGGACCGCCATGTCGCGGGCGGAGGTCCACTGGCGCGGGTCGGGCAGGCCGTTCGGGTTGAACCAGCGGCTGTCGTGCATGCCGATCCGCTGCCCGGTCTCGTTCATCAGCGCGGCGAAGTTCTCGACGGATCCCCCGAGCGACTCGCCGATCGCGTAGGCGACGTCGTTCGCCGACTTGACCATGATGATCTTCAGGGCGTTGTCGAGGGTGAGCTGCGTCCCCGGCTTGAAGCCCATCTTCGAGGGCGGCTCGGCGGCGGCGGCGGCCGAGATGGTGATCATCGAGTCGAGCGAGACCTTGCCCTGGCGGACGAGGTCCAGGGCGACGTAGGTCGTCATCAGCTTCGTGATCGAGGCCGGGTACCAGGGATCGGTCGGCGCCTGCGCGTAGATGACCTTGCCGGAATCCACGTCGGCCACGAGGATCGGCACCGTCACGGCGTTCGCGGCGCCGATCCCGACCAGGCCCGCCCCGAGCAGACCCGTCAGCGCCGCAAGCCCGACGGTGAGGCGTCGGTAGAGAGAAGAGGACATTCGAGCCCGACTCGTCAGAGGATCGCCTGGATCGACGCCCTGGGGGCGTCGGATTTCCGGCCGGCCAGCCGGAGAGCGGCGCAGCCCGGACGGCCGAAAGGCGATCGCCGGACTGCATCTCGGCATGAACGAGCCTACCGTGGCAAGAGCAAGGCGAGATCACATCGCGGGTCTGCACGGCGCGGTTGTCGGTGGCCCGCGCGGGCGGCACGGCTTATGTGCAGGCCGGGCGCGCAAGCCGGATCGCGCGCGACGGTGACTGGGACGGTTGTGGCTTACGCGGTCAAGGAGATCTTCCACACGCTCCAGGGCGAGGGCGCGCAGGCGGGCCGTGCCGCCGTGTTCTGCCGGTTCGCCGGATGCAACCTCTGGTCTGGGCGCGAGGCCGATCGCGCCGCCGCGGCCTGCCGGTTCTGCGACACCGATTTCGTCGGGATGGACGGGGAGGGCGGCGGGCGCTTCGCGGACGCGGCCTCCCTCGCCGACGCGATCGCCGCCACCTGGGCGGGCGGCACCGCGAACCGCTACGTTGTCTTCACCGGCGGCGAGCCGCTGCTCCAGCTCGACACGCCGCTGATCGAGGCCGTCCACGCGGCCGGGTTCGAGATCGCCATCGAGACCAACGGCACGCTGCCGGCGCCCCCGGGGATCGACTGGATCTGCGTCAGCCCCAAGGGGAGCAACGCCCTCGCACAGGTCTCCGGCCACGAGCTGAAGCTCGTCTACCCGCAGGCGGATGCCGATCCCGCGGCCTTCGTGGATCTCGCCTTCCAGCACCGCTTCCTCCAGCCCATGGACGGCCCCGACCGGGTCGCCAGCACCGAGGCGGCGATCGCCTATTGCCGCCGGGACGCCCGCTGGCGGCTCTCGCTGCAGACCCACAAGATGATCGGCATTCCCTGAGAGGCCTGGATTTGGTCCCGGGATTGGGTTCGGACGAAGTGATCGCCAAGCCGGTGCCGCACGAGGCGCCGGTCCCCTCTCCCGTGCGGGAGAGGGACAGGGTGAGGGATCAGGGGCATCCGGACGAGTCGCGGCCTGTCGGCAACTCGAGAGCGCGCCTGATCCTGAAGCTTCTCGTCCCTCACCCCGACCCTCTCCCGCACGGGAGAGGGGGTTACGGCGCGGTTGTCTCGACCGGGATCGCCGTCTCTCCGAACCGTCAGGACGCGATCGGGGACGGCACTACCTGACGATAGCCCCCCGCTGGGCGCGCGCCGCGCGGATCGCCGAGCGCGCGAACCGTCCGCCCGCGCGCGGCGGATCGGGATCCTGGCCGTCCAGCACGGCGCGGCGCAGGGCCACCAGCGCGGGATCGCCCCATCGGTCGAGGACGCGTCCGAACGCGGCGTGGCGCCCGGCATCGAACGGGACCGGTCGCCCGGCCCCGTCCCGCGCGGGATGGGCTGGATGCAGCGTCCCGCAGGGTATCCAACCCGGCGGGATCGGCGCGGTGGCCGCGTGCGTGCGTGCGAGTCGCAGGAGTTGCGGCAGCAGGTGGCACCGCGGCCCGGGCCCCGCGACCGCCCGATCGGCCTCCGGCGCGAAGACCTCGACACGACCGATGCGGGTGATGACGGTCTGGTCCAGGCCCGAGATGACAGCGGACAGCATCGCCGCGGCGCCGGCGGCGAGGAGCGGACGGCCCGCCAGCGCCCGCAAGCGGGCGATCCGCGCGGGGTCGGCGGTCCGGATGCAGGCATCCGCGGCGCGCAGACCGAGGCCGAGATCGAACAGGCGCGCGGCGCGGTCCTCCGGCCGGATTGCCGCCCCGTCGGGACCCAGCTCGGTCAGGACGGTGCGCCGGCCCATCGCGCAGGCGGCCTCGGGAAGGCAGAGCGCGACCGTCTGGCTCCAGCCGTCGGCGAAGCCGGTCTCGTAGGCGAACGGCCTGAGATCCGGATGCGCCCGGACCGCGAGCGCGCCGCGGGCCGTGCGGAGCCCGATCGCGTCGTCCTCGAGGGGCCGTGCCGGCTCGTCGGGTTCCCGCGCGAACACGGCGGCGGCTCCGTAGCCGCCGAGGCTCCACGCGCAGGCCGGATCGGCCAGCTGGGCACGCAGCAGGCCGTCCACCGCGGGTCCGGCTCCGCCCGTCATCGGCTCCCCTCGTGCACGCCACCGCAGCCCGCACGCCTTGACACGGACGGCGAATGACCGGAAGTCGCGGTGCATCACCGAGGTTGTGGTCGGCGAGGCGGGCGCGCGACCCGGAACGACCGACGCGGAGACGTCCGCTGGACCTCGCGACGGGATCCGCAAGAAGGGCGCTGGCATGGACGTCATCGAGACCGAGATCCCGGACGTGAAGCGCATCGTCCTGAAGCGCTTCGGCGACGCGCGGGGCTGGTTCTCGGAGACCTTCCGGGCCGACACCCTGGCGCGGGCCGGCATCACCACGCCGTTCGTGCAGGACAACCAGTCCTTCTCGGCCCCGCAGGGGACGGTCCGCGGCCTGCACTTCCAGATCGCCCCCCGCGCGCAGGCCAAGCTGATCCGCGTGCTGCAGGGCGCGATCCTCGACGTCGCGGTCGACATCCGCAGCGACTCGCCGACCTACGGGAAGTACGTCGCCGTCACGCTCGACGCCGAGAACGGCGAGCAGCTCTACATCCCGCACGGCTTCGCGCACGGCTTCTGCACCCTGACCCCCGACGTCATGGTCGCCTACAAGGTCGACGACTACTACAGCCCCGAGCACGACCGCGCGCTGTTCTGGAACGATCCGGCGATCGGGATCCCATGGCCGGTCTCCGGCGAGGCGGCGATCCTGTCCGACAAGGATCGCCGGGCGCCGAAGCTCGCCGATCTCGGCCGCGTCTTCTGAAGAGCGCGGCCCGGCCGCAATTTTGTCACGACGGCCGGTCTTAGGCTGCCCCGGCTTTCTCAGTTCTCGATCGATCCGAAGAGGTAATCCACCATGCGCATCCTGGTGACCGGAGGCTGCGGCTTCATCGGCTCGGCGCTGGTGTTGCACCTCGTCAACGATCTCGGCCACGACGTCTGCACCCTCGACGCGATGACCTACGCGGCCAACCCGGTCTCGCTGGCGCCGCTCGCCGACAACCCGCGCCATCGCTTGGTCGAGGCCGACATCTGCGACCGCGCCGCCGTGCAGAAGGCCTACGCGGACTTCCAGCCCGAGGCGGTGATGCACCTGGCCGCCGAGAGCCACGTCGACCGCTCGATCACCGACCCGGGCGCCTTCGTGCGCACCAACGTGATCGGCACGCAGACCATGCTGGACGGCGCCCGCGGCCATTACGAGACGCTGCCGGAGGCCGAGAGGAAGACCTTCCGCTTCCTCCACGTCTCCACCGACGAGGTCTACGGCTCGCTGCCGCCGGACGCGTTCTTCACGGAGGAGAGCCGCTACGATCCGCGCTCGCCCTACTCGGCCTCGAAGGCGGCCTCCGACCACCTCGCCCGCGCCTGGCACGAGACCTACGGCCTGCCGGTCCTGGTGACCAACTGCTCGAACAATTACGGGCCGCGTCACTTCCCCGAGAAGCTGATCCCGCTGATGATCCTCAACGCCCTCGAGGGCAAGAAGCTGCCCGTCTACGGCGACGGCCTGAACGAGCGCGACTGGATCCACGTGGAGGACCACGCCAAGGGCCTCGTGGCCGTGCTGGAGCGCGGCCGGATCGGCGAGACCTACCTGCTCGGCGGCCGCGCGGTGCGCAACAACCTCGCGGTGGTCAAGGCGCTGTGCGCCGCCTTCGACCGGCTGCGCCCGCAGGGCGCGCCGCACGAGCAGCTGATCAGCTTCGTGGCCGACCGCCCGGGCCATGACCGGCGCTACGCGATCGACTGCACCAAGGCCGAGACCGAGCTCGGCTGGCGCCCGCAGAAGACCTTCGAGCAGGCGCTGGAGGAGACCGTGGCGTGGTACCTCGGCAACGAGGGCTGGTGGCGCCCGATCCGCGAGGGCCGCTACAAGGGCGAGCGCCTGGGGCTCAACGGCTGATGGACGTCCTCGTCCTCGGCGGCGCCGGCCAGGTCGGCACCGAGTTGCAGGCCCTGACTTGGCCGGACAGCGTCACCGTCCACGCGCCGGGCCGCGCGGACCTCGACATCACCGACGCGGACGCCGTCGCGGCGGCGCTCGCCGCCCGCGCCTACCGGGCGGTGATCAACACCGCCGCCTACACGGCGGTCGACAAGGCCGAGTCCGACGTCGTCGCGGCGTGGCGCCTCAACGCGCTGGCCCCGGCGATCCTGGCGGCCGCGACCGCCGCCAAGCGAATCCCGCTGGTGCACGTCTCGACCGACTACGTCTTCGCCGGGACCAAGCCCGACGGGGCCTACGCGCCCGACGCGCCGATCGACCCGCAGAGCGTCTACGGTGCCAGCAAGGCCGCAGGCGAGCTGGCGGTGCGCACCGGCAACCCGCGCCACGCCATCGTGCGGGCCGCCTGGGTGGTGAGCCCGCACCGGGGCAACTTCGTCAAGACGATGCTGCGGCTCGCGGCGGAGCGCGACGCGCTGACCGTGGTGAACGACCAGCACGGGTGCCCGACCTCGGCCGCCGACCTCGCCGCGGCCCTCGCGACGATCGCGCAGGCCATGGCCGCGGATCCGGTGGCGCCGACCGGCACGTTCCACTGCGTGAACCGGGGCGACACCACGTGGTGCGGCTTCGCCGAGGCGATCGTGGCGGGCTCGGCCCGGCGCGGCGGGCGCTCCGTGCCGGTCAAGGGCATCCCGACTTCCGCCTACCCGACACCGGCCCGGCGGCCGGCCAATTCGCGCCTGTCCACCGACAGCCTCACGGCCGCCTACGGCATCGCGCCGCGGCCCTGGCAGGCGGCGCTCGACGACATCCTGGACCGGCTCGTCGGGCCGGTCTCAGAGGGAGTTTCCAAGCCATGAAGGGCATCGTTCTGGCCGGCGGATCCGGCACGCGCCTGCACCCGGCCACGCTGTCGATCAACAAGCAGCTCCTGCCGGTCTACGACAAGCCGATGATCTACTACCCGGTCTCGGTGCTGATGCTCGCCGGCATCCGCGAGATCCTGATCATCTCGTCGCCGGAGCACCTCGACAACTACAAGCGCCTGTTCGGCACCGGCGAGCAGTTCGGCCTGAAGTTCTCCTACGCCCTGCAGCCGCGGCCGGAGGGCCTCGCCCAGGCCTTCGTGATCGGGCGCGACTTCGTCGGCGACGACGACGTGGCGCTGATCCTCGGCGACAACCTGTTCTTCGGCGCCGGCATGGGCGAGCTCCTGGAGCGCGCGTCGAGCCGCAAGCAGGGCGCGACCGTCTTCGCCTACCACGTCGACAACCCCCAGGCCTACGGCGTCGTCAACCTCGACAAGTCGGGGCGGCCGACGAAGATCGTCGAGAAGCCGCAGAACCCGGAATCGACCTGGGCGGTGACCGGCCTGTACTTCTACGACAACCAGGTGCTCGACATCGCCGCCGACGTGAAGCCCTCGGCCCGGGGCGAGCTGGAGATCACCAGCGTCAACGAGGCCTACCTGCAGCGCGGCCAGCTGCACGTGGAACGCATGTCGCGCGGCTACGCGTGGCTCGACACCGGGACCCACGACAGCCTGCTGGAGGCGAGCGAGTTCGTCCGCACCCTGCAGAACCGGCAGGGCCTGCAGGTGGCGTGTCTGGAGGAGATCGCCTACCTGCAGAAGTTCATCACCCGCGACCAGCTCGTGGCCCGCGGCGAGATGTTCGCCAAGACCGCCTACGGGCAGAACCTGCTGCGCCTCTCCCGCGAGAGCGAGGACGACCTGCGCCTGCGCCGCGGCAAGTAGCGCCGCCGGCGGCGCGGGGTCGCCGCCCCGTCGCTGCCCCCCTTATCGGGGGGCGCAGCCGATGCAGATGCCGCGCATGAGCTTGTCGTTCTCCGCCTCGCGCGGTGTCCGCACGCGCCGGTCGTCCGGCGTCTCGGCACCGGCGCCGCGGCTCGGCGGCATGACGCGGCCGACCGACGAGGTGTTGGGGGCGGTCGCCGTGGAGGCGGGGCCGCCGCCGGTGCCGGTCTGGGCCTGAGCCAGCGCGGGGCCGGTCGCCAGGACCGGCAGGAGGAGCGCGAGGCCGAGGGCGGTGAGGGGGCGGGTCATGGGTGCGGAACTCCGTGCCGGGCCATAACGCGGGTGTGACCGTCCGGTTCGATCGGGCCGCGCGATCCCCACCTTTGTTCGCCTTTGCAGAAGCGATGCGGCGCCGTATCAGGGGCCGCGTTCCCGCCGCCGCCATCCTGATGCGTCGAAACTCGGAGCCGCCGCGACGATGCGGGACCCCAACGCGATCGACTTCTGGCGCGGCTTCGCCCTGATCACGATCTTCATCAACCACATCCCGGGCAACACCTTCGAGCGCTACACCTTCTCGCAGTACGGCATCTCGGACGCGGCCGAGCTGTTCGTGTTCCTGGCGGGCTGGTCGATCGGGATCGCCACCCGCGGGCGCGACGGCAACCCGGAGCCGCCGGGCCGGAGCGTGGTGCGGCTCCTCGCCCGCACCGTCGAGGTCTACCGGGCGCAGCTGACCGTGATGCTCCTGGCGCTCGCGATCATCGCGGGGGCGGCGCTGCTGCTCGACAACCCGCTGATCCTCGAGTGGCACAATGCCGGCAATTTCTTCGCGGACCCGATCCAGTCGGTCTGCGGGATGGCGCTGCTGACCTACCAGCTCGGCTACTTCAACATCCTGCCGCTCTACGTGCTGCTGATCGGCATCGCGCCCGTCTTCGTCCTGGTCGGCCGCTTCAGCCTGCTCGGGGCCCTGGGCCTGTCCGTGAGCGTCTATCTCGCGAGCCTCGTCTTCGGGTGGAACGTCCCGTCCTGGCCGGGCGAGGGCGATTGGTTCTTCGATCCGCTCTGCTGGCAGCTCCTGCTCGTCCTGGGCTTCGTCCTGCAGGGCTGGAACCTCCGCTCCGACGCCCTGCGCCGCTGGTCGCGGCGCCTGATCCCGGCGGGCATCGTGATCGTTCTCCTCGGGATCGTGCTCGCCGTGACGGAGATCCGCCCGGATCCGATGCTCGTTCCGGAGCCGCGCCTGCTGTTCACGTTCGAGAAGACTTACCTGACCCCGGCGCGACTGGTTCATTTCCTGGGGGTATTGTTAGCGTTTGCACCGCTTTACGCGGTGCTCGCCCCCCGAATCGGCCGCGTCGTCGGTTATCTGAGTCAGATGGGCCGGAATTCACTGGCTGTCTTCTCGATGGGCTCTATCCTGAGCCTGATCGGACAGCTCGTGCGTTTCCAGACGGGCGGCGGCGCGCTGATCGATATGCTGGTCGCCGGCTCGGGCCTGGTCGGGCTGGGGTTTACGGCATGGTTCGTCGAATGGCGCAGCCGCAGCAGATCGTCGCGACCCCGCGCATGACGCGGGCCCGGCTCGCCGCGGCGCTGGCCGTGCTCCTGCTGTCGGGCCCCGCCGGCGGCGCGGCCGCGGCCGAGCAGGCCGCCGGCCCCGTGGCGGACGATCCGGCCCTGTCGCAGGAATGCCGGGTCCCGGGGGCGCAGCTCTACAGCGTCGCCCAGCTCGGCGCCGTCAAGGCCGCGCTGGCGGAGAACCGTCCGCTCAAGATCCTGGCGATCGGCGGCAGCGCGGCGCCGGGCGCCTCGGCCTCCTACCCGGCCAAGCTCGAGGCCGCGCTGGAACACGCCCTGCCGAAGGTCGACGTGGTGATCGACCACCGCGGCCTGCCGGGCGAGATCGCCTCCGGGGCCGCCGAGCGCCTGCGCACCATGGTGGCCGAGGCCGAGCCCGACCTCGTCGTCTGGCAGGTCGGCACCCACGACGCCATCGCCCGCGTCGACGTGGACGCCTTCGCGAGCGCGCTGGCCGAGGCCGTGGGCTGGATGCGGTCGCACGGGATCGACGTGGTGCTGGTCGACCCGATCTACACGGCCAGCATGGCGGCCGACGTCGACTACAACCGGATCGTCGAGGCCGTCCGGAGCGTCGCGACCCAGCAGGGCGTGCCGCTGGTCCGGCGCTACGAGGCCCTGCAGTACCTGTCGCGCCGCAGCGACAAGGGCGAGGGTCACATGCTCGGCCGCCAGTTCCGGCTCAACGACCTCGGCCTGCGCTGCATGGCCGAGCACGTGGCGCTGACGATCGCCACCTCGCTGATGCGGACCGACGCGCCCAAGGAGCCCAAGGCGGCCCCGGCCCAGCCGACCTTAACCGAGCCGCAACGCGCCCCGGGCTAGACCGGACGGCCAGAGATCGGCCTCCCGCCGAGTTCGGGACTGGCGCGGAGCGCGTAGTGTCAGCCACGGCCCTCCCTGTCCTCGCGGTCCGGCACCTCCGGGCGCTGCGCAGCGGCCCGCAGCGGGCGGCCCTGACGGTCTTCGCCATCCGCGTGGGGTCGGCCGGCTTCGCCTACGGCGCCCAGGTTCTCGCGGCGCGGCTGATGGGCTGGGACGCCTACGGGATCTTCGCGTCGGTCTGGGTCTGGACCGCGATGCTGGGCCACACCCTGACCCTCGGCCTGTCGCAGGGCGCGTGCCGGTTCGTGCCGGGCGATCAGGCGCAGGGCGACCTCGACCTCGCGCGCGGCTACATCCGGGCCGGCGCCCTCGTGACCGGCGGGGCGGCGCTCGCCGTCGCCTGCCTCGGCGCGGCGCTGCTCGTGCTCGAGCCGGGCCTGTTCGCCCCCGCCTACAGGGCACCGATCCTGGTCGCGCTCTGCGTGATGCCGCTCTTCGCGCTCCAGGACTACCTCGAGGGCGTGGCGCGCAGCCAGAACTGGGTCGGGCTCGCCATCGCGCCGCCCTACCTGCTGCGCCAGACCCTGATGATGGCCTGCATGGTCGCGGCGATCCTGCTCGGCGCGCCGCCCCGGGCCGAGGTCGCGATGGCCTGCATGCTGGTCGCCGCCGCGGTCGCGACCGCCCTGCAGGCCGCCCTCCTCGCCGCGCGGCTCCGGCGGGAGCTGCCGGCCGGGCCGCACCGCTACCGGTGGCGCACGTGGCTCGGCACGGGCCTGCCGATCGCCGCGATCGACCTCGCCAATGCCGGCTTCACCTTCGTCGACGTGATCGTGCTCGGCGCCCTGGTGAGCCCGGCCGAGGTCGGGATCTACTTCGCGGCGACCCGCATCCAGCAGTTCGTGGTGTTCGTGCACTACGCGGTCAGCGCGGCGACGCTCCAGCGCTACAGCGCCGCCCAGGCGCAGGCCAACCGCTTCCTCCTCGCCGAGCTGGTCCGGCGCCAGGGCCGCCTGACGGCGGCCGCGACGCTCGTGGTCGGCGGCGCGATCCTGGCCGTCAGCCCCCTGCTGCTGGCCATGTTCGGGCCGGGTCTCGGCGACAGCGTGCCGATCCTGTGCATCCTGATCGCCGGCAGCGTCGGGGCGAGCCTGTTCGGCCCGGGCGAGGATCTGCTGACCATGCTGGGCGGGGAGCGGCTCTGCGCCGGCATCACGGCGGGGAGTCTCCTCGCCGCCGCCGGCCTGTGCCTCGCCCTGGTCCCGGCGCTCGGGACGCTCGGCGCGGCCGTGGCGGTCGCGGTGGCGAGCGTGGGCCGGGCCGCCCTGCTGGCGCGCGCCGCGGGGCGGATCCACGGGCTGCCGACCCCGGTCTGGGCCGCCGGAGCGGTCCGATGATCGCCGCGAGCCCCCTGCGCGCGCCGTCCGGAGCCGTCGTCACCCTCGGCGACGCGCCGGAGCCGGAGGCCTGGGACGCGCT
Source organism: Methylobacterium sp. 13MFTsu3.1M2 (assembly GCF_900112625.1). Lineage (NCBI taxonomy): Bacteria > Pseudomonadati > Pseudomonadota > Alphaproteobacteria > Hyphomicrobiales > Methylobacteriaceae > Methylobacterium > Methylobacterium sp. 13MFTsu3.1M2. The sequence continues at coordinate 161,690 of NZ_FOMM01000016.1, read as the reverse complement.
GGTCGCGGCGGGCGCCGCGGCGCACCCGCACTTCTCCCGGCACGTCATCGAGGCCCATCGGACCGCCGGGCTGCTGCCGGCGGCCCTCCGCTACGTCACGGTCCGCGCGGGCGACCGTCTCGTCGGGCTGCTCCCGTACCGTGAGGCCCGGGACCTGACGGGCCTCGGCGGCCGGGTCCTGCGGCCCTGCCTCTCGCCCTACGTGACCGCCACGGCTCCCCTGGTCGCCGACGGTCCGGACCGGGCCGCGCACGCGCTGGCCCTGGTGGCCGGCCTTGAGGCCGCCTCCGGCGGATGCCCCTGGCGCTGGCCGCTGCTGCCGACCGGGGAGGGCGCCGTGCCGGAGATGCTCGCGGCGATGCGCGCGCGCGGCTGGGCCATCGGCACGGTGGCGGGCTTCGACCGCCCGGTCATGGACCGGCGCGCCGACCACGCGGCGTTCCTCGCCGACCATCCCGGCCGGGCGCGCTTCAAGGATCTGCGCCGCCGGGCGCGCCGCCTGTCGGAGACCGGAACCGTCGCCCACGCGTGCGCCACGGGCGGATCGGACCTCGCCCGCCTCGTCGCGGCCTTCCTCGACCTGGAGCGCACCGGCTGGAAAGGACAGGCCGGCACCGCCATGGCCTGCCGACCCGAGAGTGCCGCGCTGGCCGAGGCGCTGTTCACCGCGGTTCCGGGCCCTGTCGCCGTCCGGGCCGACGCGCTGACCCTCGACGGCCGGCCTGTCGCCGTCAGCCTCGCCCTGGTCAGCGGCGGCACCGCGACCCTGCTGAAGACCGCCTACGACGAGGATCTGCGCGGCCACGCCCCGGGCCTGCTGCTCGAGGCCGAGATCGTGCGGGCCTGCCACGAGACCGGCTTCGCCGACCGGCTCGACTCGGCGACGCTGGAAGGATCGGCGCTGGAAGGTCTCTACCGCGACCGGGTTCCGGTCGCCGAGATCATCGCGGTCCCGCCCGGTCGACAGGTGATCTCGCTGGAGCGGCGCCTCCGGCTCGCCCGGTTCGAGCGGGACGCGCGCGCGGCCGCGAAGCGGGCCCTGCGGCGGCGCTAGGGCCGGTTCAGCGCGTTCCGCACGCGGCGCTGGTCCCCTCTCCCGTGCGGGAGAGGGACAGGGTGAGGGATCGGGTCTGTCCGAACGAAGCGCAGTCTGGCCGAGCGGCAATGGCGCGCTCGACCGAGAGGCCTCTTGTCCCTCACCCCAACCCTCTCCCGCACGGGAGAGGGGGCGATGGCGCGGCTGTCGCGTTCGGAGCCGCCGCCCTATCAAACCGTTCCAGAGCGATCGGGACAGGTTCTCGCGCCTCACCCCATCCTCTCGCGGCGGGTCCACGGCGCCCTGAAACCGCGGTGCGGCCCGCTACCGGCCCCGGTACAGACCGTCGCCCTGCACCCGATCGTAGACGCCGTGCCCGGTTCGGGCACGATAGGCGCGGCCGGCGATCGCGCCCGGGGTCGGCGGCGTGCCGGGCTGCGCGAAGCTCGTCTCGGGCCGGTAGGCCGGCCCCCAGCCGATCTCCTCGTCACCCGCGGGATCCTTGCCCGGGAAACCCGTGACGTAGCCCGTGCTCTGCGCGAGCGCGGGCCCGGCGGCGAGCCCGAGCAGGAGCGCCAGCGTGCAGCGGTACGTTGTCCTGGATCGCATCGGCCGTATCCTCCAGTCCGGTCCGCCGGGCGGACCACCTGCGGGGCAAACCCGGATCCGGAACGGAGGGTTTTCCGGCGTGTACTCATGCCGCGGGCGAGACGGCGGGCGGGCTGTTGGGAATTCCGGCCGGCCGCGGGGGCGGGCGATGATCGCGGAGGCGGGCGTCATGGACGACTGGAAGGCGGGGCTCCGGGCGGAAATGCGGGCCATCGACATCGCCACGGGCGAGGCGGCCTCGGCGCAGCTGCCGGACCTGCTGCGACGCCTGAGCCGGCATCAGGCCGGTCTCGGCGGCAACCCGGTCCTGTCGCTGTACCGGCGCTGGCGCATCCGGCGCCTGGCACGCGCCGTCGCGGACGCGCGCTGGCACGCGGAACAGGGCCGCCTCGCACGCCGCGGCGGGCTCGATCCGCGTCCGTGAACGGTCCCGCTCAGGCGGCGGAACGGCCCGCCCGCGGCGCCTCGCGCCTGACAATCGTGGAATCGGCCGTCGGGGAAGGGGCCGAGCCGGCCGGTACGACGGCCTCCGGGCGCTCGGCCGGCGTGGCCGGCAGGCGGACGAGCACGATGGTGCCCACCGTCTCCTCGGAGCGGATCCGGAGCGAGCCGCCGTGGAGCTCGACCATCGAGCGGGTGATGGCGAGGCCCAGGCCCGAACCCTTGTGGCACCGGGTCATCTGCCGCTCGACCTGCGTGAAGGGCCGGCCGAGGCGGGCGAGGTCGGAAGTCGGGATGCCGATGCCGTTGTCCTCGATATAGAGGTGGGTGCACGCGCCGGCGCGGCGGCCCCGGACGGCGACGCGGCCGCCGGCGGGCGTGAACTTCACGGCGTTCTGCACGAGGTTGGCGAGGATCTGCCGGATCGCCTGCGGATCGGCCAGCAGCTCGAGGCCGGGCACGACGTCGACGCTGACGGTGATCGCCTTCTCGCGGGCGGCCGCCTCGACGGGCGCGAGGGCCGCGCTGATCGCGGTCTCGGCGGAGATCGCCCTGGGGCTCAGGCGCACGCGCCGGGCCTCCAGCCGGGCCATGTCGAGGATGTCGTCGATCATGGACAGCAGGTGCGAACCGCTCTCGCGGATGTCGCGGCAATACTCGGTGTAGCGCGGGGTGCCGAGCGGCCCGAGAACCGCGTTCTCCATCACGTCGGCGAAGCCGATGATGGCGTTGAGCGGGGTGCGCAGCTCGTGGCTCATATTGGCCAGGAACTCGGCCTTGGCCTGGTTGGCCGCCTCGGCGGCCGCCTTCTGGTCGAGGTAGCGCTCGGCGAGATCCGCGAGCTGCTGGGTCTGGAGTTCGAGGGTGCGGCGGGACCGTTTGAGGTCCTTGACGGTCTCGATCAGCTCGCGCTCGGAGGCGAGGAGCTGCTCCTGATTGCGCTTCAGGCTGGTGATGTCGGTCCCGACCGACACGTAGCCCCCGTCCTTCGTGCGCCGCTCGCTGATCTGCAGCCAGCGGCCGTCGGCGAGTTCCGCCTCGAAGGTGCGGGCGGCCATGTCGGTCAGCGCCATCCCGGCCTCGGGCGATTCCCGCCGGACCTGGGGCAGCACGCCGCGTCCCATCACGTCCGTGTAGCTCCGGCCCGCCTGCGCATCCTCGGGGCTCAGGGCGTGGAGGTGGCGGAATTTCGAATTGCACAGGACCAGGCGGTTGCCGGTATCCCAGAGCACGAAGGCTTCCGAGATCGCCTCGACGGCGTCGCGCAGGCGCATGTCGGCCGCGGCGTTGGTCTCCTCCAGGGCCCGCTGCTCGCTGATGTCGTTGGCGATGCCGACGAGGTGGCGGCCGCCGTCGGCGGCGTCCGCCACGACCTCGGCGCGGGCGCGCAGCCAGACGTAGGCCCCGTCGGCGCCGCGCATGCGGAAGGCGTGGTCGATATGCGTCTGGTTGGCCGCGAGCCCCCGGGCGAGGCTGTACAGGTCGCCGTCGTCGGGATGGACGAGGCCGTTGACGTCCCCGAACGAGAGGTACTCGTGCTGCCGCCTGTAGCCGAGCAGCGTGTACATCGAATCGGACCAGTAGATCCGGCCGCGCGCGATGTCCCAGTCCCACAATCCGCAGGCGCCCCGGCGCAGGGCGGTCTCCAGGCGGCCGCGGATCTGCTCGCGGGCCCGGTCGGCGCGGGCGGCCTGGCGGGTCTGCAGGCCGTAGGCCAGTCCGACTCCGACGATCACGATCGCTGCGGCGGCGATCAGGACGATCTGGTCGCGGGTCCGGGCGCTCCAGCCGCGCAGCAGCGGCTCGATGGGCTGGAGCACCGCCACCTGTCCCGCGCCGCCGGGCAGGCTGTGCACCGCGGCGAGCACGCTCTCGCCGCCGGGAAGCTCGAGGGCCATCGCGCCGGCGCGCTCGCCGAGGCCGGAGAGCGGCTCGCTCTCGCCGAGCACCGCCGAGAGGGTCGTGCGGTCGGCCGGCAGCGGCGGATGGGCGGCGACGATGCGGGTGTCGGGGCGGACCACCAGCAGGCGGCGGCCGGGATGCCGCTCGCTCTCGGGCATCAGGGCGCGCAGGTCCTCCGCCACGGTGCCGGCCGGATCCACCGCCCGCGCGGCCAGACGGGCGAAGCCTTCGACCTCGGCCTTCGCGCCCGCCAGGATCTCGGCACGCTGGCCCTGGATATGGAGGGTGGCGAGCCCGACGAGGCAGGCCAGAAACACCGCGAGCGTTCCCGGCACGGCGTAGCGCAGCCAGCGCTCGGCCTGGCCGAGCCGCGGATCCCGGCTCCGCATGGGCCACGAGATCGTGAGACTCGAATCCGCACGCGCGGAGAAGGAAGCGGAAGCCGCCTCCGGCATGGCCGAACCTCGCCCGTGGGAACTGTGATCCGGTGTGGGCACCCGGCCCCCGAAGGCCCCCCGAATCTGACTGAATACAATCACTTCGGGGGGCAGTTTGTCCACGGATTTTTTACCATAAGGGCTTGACGGAACCCAGGTGTTGCCCGGGAGCCCGAGAATCGATTTCTACCGCAGGTTCAGACGGTTAGCCGCCTCCGAGGGTGCGCGCGAGGATGTCGGCGGTGTCCCGGGAAAGCCCCGGGATCGCCTTGATCCCATTCAGCATTTCGACCGCTTTGGCACCGCGTGATTTTTCCAGCCGGCGCCAGGATCCGAAGGCCGTGAGGAGCCGTGCGGCCACCTGTGGGTTGGTCGAATCGAGCGCCGCGACCGTCTCGGTCACGCGGGCGAATCCCGCCCCGTCGCGCCGGGCGAACTGGGTCGGGTTGCCGAACGCGAAGCTCCCGATCAGCGCCCGCACGCGGTTCGGGTTGGTCATGGTGAAGGCCGGGTGTTCCTGCAGCCGCGCGATCCGGTCGAGGGTGCCGGGCTCCGGGATCTGGGCCTGGAGGGCGAACCACTTGTCGAGGACCAGGGGCTCGTCGGCGTAGCGGGCCGCGAACTCCGCGAAGGCGGCCTCGCGGGTCTCTCCCGGGATCAGCGCCAGCGTGCCGAGGGCGGCGAGCCGATCGGTCATGTTGGTGGCCTCGGCCAGCCGCGCGGCGGCGCGGGCGGCCCCCTCCCGGGGATCGCCGGCGGCGACCAGGTCGAGGGCCGCGTTGCGGAGCGACCGGCGCCCCGCCGAGGCGGCGTCGGGGCTGTAGGGCGCACCGGCGACCGGCGCGAGCGCCGCGTCGATCGATTCGAGCCGCGGCCGCAGGGCCTGGCCCAGACGCGCCCGCAGGTTGAATCGCGCCCGGTGGATCGCGTCGGGATCCACGTCGGCCGGCACCGCGTCGGCGGCCTCGCCCTCGCTCGGCAGCGCCAGGACCAGGGCCGCGAAGGCCGGGTCGGCCAGGGCCTCGTCTTCGAGGAACTGGCCGAGTGCCGCGGCGAACGCCTCCGTCCGATCGGCGTCTGGCTCGAGGATCAGCCGCAAAGCGACGTCCTGCGCGGCCTGCCAGCGGTTGAACGGGTCGCTGTCCTGCGCGAGGAGCCGCATCCGCTGCGCGTCGGTCAGGGCGAGGTCGAGCCGCACCGGAGCGGAGAAGTCGCGCAGGAGCGAGGGGACCGGCTCCTCGGCGACCGCGTCGAACACGATCTCGGCCTCGGGGCGGTCGAGCACGTAGACGCCGTCCCGCACGTCCGGGCAGGTCGCGCCCGCCAGCGGCCCGGACGCCCCGACCAGCCCGAGGGCCACGGGGATCACCAGGGGCGGCCCGTCGGACTCCGCGCCGCCGCCGGGCAGGCTCTGGGCGAACCGGAGGGTGTAGCGGGCGGCGGCCGGATCGTACGCGGTCGCGACGGCGAGGCGGGGCGTGCCGGGACGCTCGTACCAGCGGGCGAAGGCGCCGAGATCGCGCCCGGTCACCGCCGCGAAGGCCGCCAGGAAGTCCTCGACGGTGGCGGCGCGGCCGTCATTGTCGGCGTAGTACCGGTCCATGCCGGCCCGGAAGGCCTCGGGACCGATCAGCGTCCGCAGCATCCGGACGATCTCGGCGCCCTTGTCGTAGACGGTCGCCGTGTAGAAGTTGTTGATCTCCGCGTAGGCCCGCGGCCGCACCGGGTGCCGCAGCGGCCCGGCATCCTCGGGGAACTGGCGCGCCCGCAGCGAGCGCACCTCGGCGATGCGGTGCACTGGCCGGGAGCGCATGTCGGAGGAGAATTCCTGGTCTCGGAAGACCGTGAGACCCTCCTTCAGGCAGAGCTGGAACCAGTCCCGGCACGTGACGCGGTTGCCAGACCAGTTGTGGAAGTACTCGTGCGCGATGATCGCCTCGATCGCCGCGTAGTCGCCGTCGGTCGCGGTCTCGGGACTCGCCAGGACGTATTTGTCGTTGAAGATGTTGAGGCCCTTGTTCTCCATGGCGCCCATGTTGAAGTCGGACACCGCGACGACGTTGAACACGTCGAGGTCGTAGGCGCGGCCGAAGGCGGTCTCGTCCCAGGCCATGGAGCGGATGACGGCGTCGAGAGCGTAGCCCGCCCGGTCTTCCTTGCCGGGCTCGACGTAGACCGCGCAGGTGACGGGGCGGCCCTCCATCGTGGTGAAGCGCGTCTCGACCTTCCCGAGCCGGCCGCCCACGAGGGCGAACAGGTAGGCGGGCTTCGGGTGGGGATCGTGCCAGATCGCGAAGTGGCGGTCCGGCCCGGCCGCGCCGGTCCCGACGGGATTGCCGTTGCCGAGCAGGACCGGCGCCTCGGCCCGGTCGGCCTCGATGCGCGTGGTGTAGACCGACAGCACGTCCGGCCGATCGAGGAAGTAGGTGATCCGGCGGAAGCCGTCCGCCTCGCACTGGGTGCAGTAGACGCCGTTCGACCGGTAGAGGCCCATCAGCTTGGTGTTGGCGGTCGGATCCACCTCCGTGACGAGACGCAGCGCGAAGGGCCGCTGCGGCGGATCGCGGAGGATCAGTCCGGACGGCGTCGCCGCGTAGGCGTCGGGCGCCAGCGGCGCGCCGTCGAGCGCGACCGAGACCAGCCGGAGATCGTCGCCGTCGAGGGTGAGCGGCGCCGCCGGCACGCCGGCCGGGTTCGGCCGCAGCGTCAGCGTCGCGTCGACGCGGGTCGCATGCGGGTCGAGACGGATGTCGAGGTCGACGCGATCGATCAGGTAGTCGCTGGGCCGGTATTCCTCGAGGCGGATCAGCGGCGGCGTCTCGGTGCGCATTCGGCTCACTCCGGGTGCGGGGCGGGCCCGTTCTGGTCCCTCGGAGCGCGCGGCGCAACGATCGGAGCCGTCGAAACGGCCGGCGTGGCGCGGTCCTCGCCCGGCTCAGAGCCCGGGGGCGGGGCGGCCTTCCGCGCGGAGCGGCCGCTCGAGGCCGACCCTGTCGAGCGTGGCGGACAGGCGGGCGCGGACGAATGGCTCGGCCCAGCGCATCACGGCGTAGCTCAGCAGGAGCATGGCGCAGCACGCGGCCACGAGCGCCGCGTAGGGCGGAACCCCGCCACTGACGAGGCGGTGGATCAGGGCGGCTCCGTTGACGTTGTGCAGGAGGTAGAGCGGGTAGGTCATCAGTCCGATCCGTCGGGCCAGCGCGCAGCCCCGCTCGCCGAGCCGCACGCGGAGCCACGCGTTGCCGCGCACGCTGGCCACGATCATCAGGACGCAGCCCGCGAAGACGAGGCGCGGGAGGAGCGGATCCTCGCTGCGGCCCATCTGGAACAGGAACGATCCGGCCGCGTCACCGATCTCGACGAGCGCCCCGACGGCGCAGACGGCGATCACGCAGAGCCGACCGGCCGTCGGCCCCTTGACGAGCGACAACCACAGGAAGACGCCGAGCGCGAAGAAGCAGCCGTGGCGCAGGAGCGTCAGCTCGGCCACGCGGTTCGCCGCCAGGGCGGGGAGGTTCGGCACGGCCAAGGTCGCGACCCAGAAGAGGGTGCTCACACCGCCGACCACGGCGCAGACCGGGCCGATGCTCCGGAATCGCCCGAGCCGCAGCAGCGCGAAGACGAGTGCGTAGAAGGCGATCTCCACGCCGAGGGTCCAGTAGACGCCGTCCAGCCACGGCTCGACCGGAACGAACAGGACGCAGTCGAGATAGGCCCGCAGCACGTGCCGACCGGACCCCATGCGGCCGATGGCGAGCGAGACCAGGGCGGTGAGCGTGGCGCAGATCCAGACCGCCGGCACGAGGCGCAGGATGCGGCTGCGCAGGAAGGCGCGCGCGGTCGCGTGCTCGGCCGAGTAGGCGATCACGAAGCCCGAGATGACGAAGAACAGCTCGACCCCGATCCATCCGAACCACGTCCAGGCGAACAGGCCGGGGTAAGCTGCGGCGGAGTCGAAGGCGCGCCCGGCAGTCGAGAGCGGCGCCTGCCACGCGTAGGCGCCGAGATGAAAGACCATGACCAGCATTGCGGCTAGGAATCGTGCCGCATCGAGACCGATCATCTGTGCATCATGCCTGCCGCCCTCGGATCCCTGCGTCCTCATCACGGCCCCCGACGTTCGAAACCGCTCTCATCATCCCACCGAGTAAGACCAATCTGTCGCAGCCGGGCTACATCTTGCTGGGTAAGACGCGCCCATACTTTCGGCCGAAGGGTCTCTCCTCCGGCGGATCGGGAGTTCGCGGCGGGGCCGACGGGACGCACGCGGCGCGAGGCCCGCCGCCGGGCCGACGATGCCGGGGCCTACCGAAACGCCCGCCCGGTCGGCTCGACGGGGCCCGACCGCGCGAACGCCCGGTCCCGATTGTCCCGAGTCTGTATCGGACGGCCTTCTCACCGCCGGACCGGCCGCTAGCTAGCGGGGCGAGTCAGCCGGAGCGGACCGGTGGCCCGTCTTCGATGAGAACAGGACAGGATCCGATGGAATTTCTGCACACCATGGTCCGGGTCGCCGACCTCGACCGGGCGCTCGCCTTCTACGTCGACACGTTCGGCCTGAAGGAGGTGCGCCGCGTCGAGAACGAGAAGGGCCGCTTCACCCTCGTCTTCCTCGCCGCGCCCGGCGATGTCGAGCGGGCCTCGGCGACCAAGTCGCCCCTGATCGAGCTCACCTACAACTGGGATCCGGAAACCTACTCGGGCGGGCGCAATTTCGGCCATCTCGCCTATCAGGTCGACGACATCTACGGCTTCTGCGCCAAGTTGCAGGAGAAGGGCGTCACCATCAACCGGCCGCCGCGCGACGGCTATATGGCCTTCGTGAAGTCGCCGGACGGCATCTCCATCGAGATCCTCCAGAAGGGCGGCGCCAAGGAGCCGCAGGAGCCGTGGAAGTCGATGGAGAACACCGGCACCTGGTAGCGGGCCCGCGCCCTTGACCCGGACGGCCCCGCGGGCGCATCTGCCCGCGGATCAGCCGGCCGGGCGGCCGCTCCGGACGCGCGAGCGTTCGGGGAGGAAAGTCCGGGCTCCATGGAGAGACGGTGCCGGATAACCTCCGGCGGGGGCGACCCCAGGGACAGTGCCACAGAGAGCAGACCGCCCCGGATCCGTCCGGGGTCAGGGTGAAAGGGTGCGGTAAGAGCGCACCGCGGACGCGGCAACGCGGACGGCACGGCAAACCCCACCGGGAGCAAGACCGAATAGGGGCGGCGCGCCCTTCGCGAGAAGGGCAGGCCGGCTCTCCAGGCCAGTCGCCCGGGTTGGTTGCTCGAGGCGATCGGCGACGATCGTCCCAGAGGAATGGCTGCCACGCCGGCGCGCGCGAGCGCTCCGGCCCTACAGAACCCGGCTTACAGGCCGGCTGATCCACTTCCCGATAAGACTTGCACCTGCAAGGCTTTATCGCCCCGCCGGCGTTCCCGCGCGGACGGCCGGCGCGCCGAAGATTCCGCGGCGGCAAAAACCTTCGGTTAACCTTGCCGGGTTCAGATCGGTCCGCGCGGCAGTGCCAAGCTTGTGCGTTGACGATCCTCCGAGGCCCATGATACCCGGCATCCTCCCGTCAACGGCGTGTATCGGATCGCCGGGCGCACCCTGCCATCGCGCAGGTCCCGTCCGTGCGCGGCGTCTTGCGCGCTCCGCATCCGGTGCCGTTCCCGTCACGCGCGCCGCGCTCGCGCGGCCCGGCACAGGGCACCATGAGACGCACGAGCCGCATCCGCGCCCGGGTTTCCGGGACGCGCCGACAATCCGCCCGTCCTCGCGCGCCACGGCGCGCCGGCGCGTCGAGGCGGCCATGAGCCGGCGCCGCTCCTCCCCCGAGAGTTCGCCCCGCCACGGCGGCGGCGATGCGGCGGCTGAACCGCACGTCCCCGTCCTCCTCGCGGAAGTCGTCGACGCGCTCGGCACCGCGGGCGGGATCGCGGTCGACGGCACGTTCGGTGCCGGCGGCTACACCCGCGCGCTCCTCGCGGCGGATCCGGCCCTGCAGGTCGTCGCGATCGATCGTGACCCCACGGCCATCGCGGGCGGACAGACGCTCGTCGCGGAGTCCGGCGGGCGCCTGCGCCTCCTCTCCGGCCGCTTCGGCGACCTCGACAGCCTCCTCGCGGAGGCCGGCATCGCGCAGGTCGACCGGGTCGTCCTCGATATCGGCGTCTCGTCGATGCAGCTCGACGCGCCGGAGCGGGGCTTCTCGTTCCGCAGCGACGGCCCCCTCGACATGCGCATGGCCTGCGACGGGCCGAGCGCCGCCGACCTTGTGAACGAGGCCGACGAGACCGTTCTGGCCGACATCATCTACCATTTTGGCGAGGAGCGGCGCTCGCGCGCGGTCGCCCGGACGATCCTCGAGGCGCGGCGCCGCGGGCGGATCGAGACCACCGCGCAGCTGGCCGAACTCGTCGCCGGCGTGGTCCGGACCGAGCCCGGCAGCCACATCCACCCGGCGACGCGGACCTTCCAGGGCCTGCGGATCGCCGTGAACGACGAGCTCGGCGAGCTGGTCCGTGCCCTGCACGCGGCCGAGCGCGTGCTCAGGCCCGGCGGCCGGCTCGCCGTCGTGACGTTCCACTCGCTCGAGGACCGCATCGTCAAGCAGTTCTTCGCGGCGCGCAGCGGCCGCTCCGCGCAGGGCTCCCGCCATCTGCCCGGGGGCCCGGTCGAGACCGTCCGCAGCTTCCGTCCCGTCACGAAGGGCCCGGTCCTGCCGGGCGAGGCCGAGACCGCCCGCAACCCGCGCGCGCGCTCCGCCAAGCTCCGGGCCGCGGAGCGCACCGAATCCGACGTTCCCGAACCGCTGGCCGCGCTGACCACGCTGGCGAGCCTGCCCGACGCGGCCCGCGGAGGCCATCGCCGATGATCCGCCTCCTGAACCTGCTGGCGGTGGCCGGCCTCGTCGCCTCGGCGATCTACGCCTACTCGATCAAGTACGACACGCTCTACCAGGGCGGTCAGGTCTCGAAGCTCCAGACCGCCCTGCACAAGGAGCGGCAGGCGATCGCCGTGCTGCGCGCCGAGTGGCAGCTCCTGACGCGGCCCGACCGGCTCCAGGCGGCCGTCGACAAGCATCTCGCCCTGGAGCCGATCGGCACCAGCCACCTGGCGCGCCTCTCGGATCTGCCCGCCCGGCCGGAGCGCGGCGACGAGATCGGCCGTCTGCTCGCCGCCACGGCGACGCCCAAGGACAAGGGCGCGATCGAGCCGCGCACGACCGGCTCGATCACCCGCACCGTCACCACGACCCGCACCCCGACGACGGCTTCGAGGTAAACCCCCGTGTCCGATCACGCCGACGAGACCCTAGACCCGGCGGTCGAGCCCGCCGTGTCGGACCACGAGGCGGCGCTGCTCGAAGCCGCCGCGCTGGCGCATGCCGCCGGCGCGCCGCGCCCCCTGGAGGAGGAGGCGCGCGAGCCCGAGCCGCGCGCCGACCGCGCCAAGGCGCTCCTGCGCAGCATGTTCCGGCTGGCGATCGAGCGCTCGCACCTGCGGGTCGCGATGGTCGGGCTGGTCTTCGTCGGCGTGTTCGGGACGATCTCGGCCAAGCTCCTGATGATGGCGATCTTCGGGGAGCCGCCCAGCCAGGAACACCGGGTCGCGGCCGCGTCCTCGACCGCCTTCCGGCCCGACATCATCGACCGCAACGGCGAGATCCTGGCCACCGACATCCGCACGGTCTCGGTCTTCGCCGAGCCGGGCAACATCTACGACAAGGACGAGGCGGTCGAGCTGCTCACCGCCGTCCTGCCGGAACTCAACGCCTCCGAGCTCCGCGCCAAGCTGACGCAGCGCAAGGACAAGAAGGGCGCGGGCTTCGTCTGGGTGAAGCGCGAGCTGACCCCGAAGCAGCAGGCCGAGGTCCACCGGCTCGGCATCCCCGGCATCGGCTTCCTGCCAGACCACAAGCGGGTCTACCCGAACGGCGTCGCGGCCGCCCACATCCTGGGCGCGACGAACCTCGACGGCATCGGCATCGCCGGTATGGAGAAGTACATCGACTCAACCGGGCTGCAGGCCCTCAACAGCTTCGGGCTGATCAACAAGCAGGCCGACCTGAAGCCGGTGCAGCTCTCGCTCGACCTGCGCGCGCAGTTCGCCGTGCGCGACGAGCTGGCCTGGGGCATCGACCACTTCAAGGCCAAGGCCGGCGCCTCGATGATCCTCGACGTGAAGACCGGCGAGGTCATCGCGCTCGTCTCCATGCCGGATTTCGACCCGAACGACCCCAAGGACGCGCTCTCGCCCGACCGCATCAACCGGATGAATGTCGGCGTCTACGAGATGGGCTCGACCTTCAAGGCGATGACCCTCGCCATGGCGCTCGATTCCGGCAAGTACAACGTCAACTCGACCTTCGACACCCGGGGCGGCGTGCTCAACTGGGGCCGGCAGAAGATCCACGAGTACCACGGCACGAACCGCGTCATCACCATGCCGGAGGTGTTCACCCACTCCTCCAACATCGGCTCCGCCAAGATGGCGCTCGGCGTCGGCGTGCCCGGCCACAAGGCCTTCCTGAAGAAGATGGGCCTGCTCGACCGGCTGCGCACCGAGCTGCCGGAGAGCGCGGCGCCGATCGTCCCGTCGCGCTGGACCGAGATCAACACCATCACCATCGCGTTCGGCCACGGCATCGCGGTGGCGCCGATCCAGGCCGCGGCCGCGGTGGCGGCCATCGCCAACGGCGGCGACCTGATGACGCCCACATTCCTCAAGACGACACCGGAGGCGGCGCGGGCGCGGGCCACGCACGTCCTCTCGGGCCAGACCTCCGAGGCGATGCGCTACATCATGCGGCTCAACGCGGCCGAGGGCTCGGCCAAGAAGGCGGCGGTCCCGTACTACTTCGTCGGCGGCAAGACCGGCACCGCCGAGAAGGTCATCGGCGGCCGCTACATCCACAACCGCCTGTTCACGACCTTCATGGCGGCGGCGCCGATGAACGATCCGAAGTACCTGTTCGTGACGATCATGGACGAGCCGCAGGGCCTGCCGGAATCGGGCGGCTACGCCACGGCGGCCTGGAATTCCGGCGTGGTCACCGGCAAGGTGATCGAGCGCGTGGCGCCGATCCTCGGCCTGCCGCCGCAATTCGAGCCGCCGGTGAGGCCGTTCCCGCAGATGGTCAAGCTCAACGCCTACCACGTCAACCAGCTGGGCGGCCCGTGAGATCGGATCGATGAGGGTGCAGCGATGAGCGCGCGGCTCGCCGACCTCTTCCCCGAGGCTGCTGGCCCCGCCGCGGACCTGAGCGTCTCAGACCTCACAGCCGACAGCCGGCAGGTCGCGACCGGCACGGTGTTCGTCGCCGTTCCCGGCACGAAGGCCGACGGCCGACGTTTCGCCGTGCAGGCCGCCCAGCGCGGCGCCGCCGCGGTCGCCGGGGAGGGGACTCGTCCCGCCGACCTGCCCGACGCGGTCGCCTGGATCCCGGTCGCCGACGCGCGCCGGTCGCTCTCCCTCGCGGCGGCCCGCCTCGCGGGCCCGCAGCCCGAGACCGTGGTGGCGGTCACCGGCACCGCCGGGAAGAGCTCGGTGGCCGACTTCGTCCGCCAGATCCTGGCGCGCCTCGGCCGCGACTCCGCGAGCCTCGGCACCGTCGGCATCGTCACCAAACGCGGCGCGCATTACGGCTCCCTCACGACCCCGGACCCCGTGACGCTGCACCGGACGCTGGCGCAACTCGCCGCGGACGGCGTCACCGACCTCGCCATGGAGGCGTCCTCCCACGGGATCGAGCAGCGCCGGCTCGACGGCGTGCGCCTCGACGCGGCCGGCTTCACCAATCTCGGCCGAGACCATCTCGACTATCACGCGAGCCTCGAGGAGTACCTCGCGGCCAAGCTGCGGCTGTTCACCGACCTGCTGCCGGCGGGCCGCCCGGCCATCGTCAACGCCGACGGCGCCTACGCCGAGCGCGTCATCGCCGCCGCCGAGGCCGCCGGCCGGCCGGTCCGCACGGTCGGGCGGGGCGGCCGGGACCTGCGGGTCGAGGCGGTCCGCACGGAGGGGTTCGCGCAGGTCGCCCGGATCCTGTTCGCGGGCCGGACCCGGGAGCTGCGCCTGCCGCTCGTCGGCGAGTTCCAGGTCGAGAACGCCCTGGTGGCGGCCGGCCTCGCGCTGGCTACCCCGGCGGGGGCGGCCGATCCCGACGGCGTCCTCGCGGCCCTCGACCATCTCACCGGCGTCCCGGGCCGCATGGAGCGGATCGGCGAGGCGCGGGGCGGCCTCTGCCTCGTCGACTACGCGCACAAGCCCGAGGCCCTGGAGAGCGTGCTCGCCGCGCTCCGCCCCTTCGCGTCGGGCCGGCTGATCGCGGTGTTCGGCTGCGGCGGCGACCGCGACCGGGGCAAGCGGCCGCTGATGGGCGCCATCGCGCAGCGGCTCGCCGACGTCGTCATCGTCACGGACGACAACCCGCGCACCGAGGACGCGGCCGCCATCCGCCGGGCCATCCTGGACGCGGCGCCGGGCGCGGAGGAGATCGGCGACCGGTCGGAGGCGATTCACAGCGCCGTCGACCGGCTCGGGCCGGGCGACGTGCTGGTCGTGGCCGGCAAGGGTCATGAAACCGGCCAGATCGTGGGAGATCGCACGCTGCCGTTCTCGGACCACGCGGTCCTGCGCGCCGCGATCGCCGCGGCGGCCTGAGGACGACGGGGGACCGACGATGACCGCACTCTGGACGCGGGAGGAGCTGGAATCCGCGACGGGCGGCCGGTTGATCGGCGCCGGGCGCGCGATCGGCGGCGCCTCGATCGACACCCGCACGCTCCAGCCCGGCGACCTGTTCTTCGCGATCCGCGGCGACACCCGCGACGGCCACGACTTCGTCCCCGACGCCCTGGGGCGCGGCGCCGGCGCCGCCGTGGTGAGCGCCGCGCGCGCCGAGGCGCTCGCGGTCCACGGCCCCGTCCTGGCGGTGCCCGAGGGGGGCGCCGACCCGGTTCTCACCGCGATGGTGCGCCTCGGTGCCGCCGCCCGGGACCGGACGCGCGCGCAGGTCGTGGCGGTCACGGGCTCGGTCGGCAAGACCGGGACCAAGGAGGCCCTGCGCCACGTCCTGTCCGAGCAGGGCGAGACCCACGCCTCGGCGGCCTCCTACAACAACCACTGGGGCGTGCCCCTGACCCTGACGCGGATGCCGCGCTCCGCGCGCTACGGCGTGTTCGAGATCGGCATGAACCACGGCGCCGAGATCGTGCCGCTGACCGCGCAGGTCCGGCCGGACATCGCGCTGATCACCACGATCGCGCCCGCCCATATCGAGCATTTCGCCTCGCTGGCCGCGATCGCGGACGCGAAGGGCGAGATCTTCTCCGGGCTCCAGCCCGGCGGCGTCGCCATCCTGAACCGCGACGCCCCGCATTTCGACCGCCTGGCCGCCCACGCCCAGGCCTCCCGGGCGGGCCGGGTGGTAACCTTCGGCGAGCACGCGGATGCCGACGTCCGCGCCCTGAGGATCGTGCTGCGGCCCGACCTGTCGGTGATCGACGCGGTGGTGATGGGCCAGCCCGTCACTTACAAGCTCGGCACCGCCGGCCGGCACGCGGCGCTGAACTCCCTGGGCGTCATGGCGGTGGTCCACAGCCTCGGGGCCGACCTCGCGCGCGCGGCCCTGTCGCTCGGGGGGCTAAAGCCGCCGGCGGGGCGCGGCGAGCGCACCGCCCTCGAGATCGGCGGCGGTGCCGCCTACCTCGTGGACGAGAGCTACAACGCCAATCCCGTCGCCGTCCGCGCGGCGCTGGCGACCCTGGCGGGGATCGAGACCGGGCCCCGCGGCCGCCGGATCGCGGTGCTGGGCGACATGCTCGAGCTCGGCGCCGCCGCGCCCGACCTGCATCGCGGCCTGGCGGAGGCGATCGAGGCGGCCCGGGTCGACCTCGTCTTCACGGCCGGTCCGCTGATGCGCCACCTGTTCGAGGCCCTGCCGGTGAGCCGCCGCGGCGCGGTGGCCGACACCGCGGCCGACCTGCTCGAGCCGCTCGCCCGGACCCTGCGGTCCGGCGACGCCGTCATGGTGAAGGGATCGAACGGCAGCCGCATGGGCCGGATTGTCGAGGCGCTGAAAGCCCGCTACGCGGTCGATCCGACCCGGCGGACCCAGGCCGTCCCGTGACCGGCACGCCTGCGCGTGCGGCGCCGTCCCCCGAAACCTGAGCCTGAACAAGGGGGCCGAGCGCCCGGATGCTGTACCTTCTCTCGGACCTGAGCAGCAGCTTCACGCCGCTCAACGTGTTCCGCTACATCACCTTCCGCACCGGCGGCGCGCTGTTCACGGCGGGCCTGTTCGTGTTCTGGTTCGGGCCCTGGATCATCTCGCTGCTGCGGATCCGCCAGGGCAAGGGCCAGCCGATCCGCGAGGACGGGCCGCAGACCCATCTGCTGACCAAGCGCGGCACGCCGACCATGGGCGGCCTGATGATCCTGGCCGGCGCCGTCGTGGCGATCCTGCTCTGGGCCAACCCGCGCAACCACTACGTCTGGGTGACGCTGACCGTCACCCTCGGCTTCGGCGCGATCGGCTTCTACGACGACTACCTCAAGGTCACGAAGCAGTCGCACAAGGGCTTCTCGGGCAAGTTCCGCCTCGCCCTCGAGGCGTTGATCGCCATGGCGGCCTGCGTGACCATCGCGGTCTACTCGCCCGCCGCCCTCCAGAACCAGCTCGCCTTCCCGGTATTCAAGGACGCGCTCCTCAATCTCGGCTGGTTCTACCCGCTGTTCGGCGCCTTCGTGATCGTCGGGGCGGGCAATTCCGTGAACATGACCGACGGCCTCGACGGCCTCGCGATCGTGCCGGTGATGATCGCCTGCGGCACGTTCGGCTTCATCGCCTACCTCGTCGGCAACTCGTTCACCGCCAGCTACCTGCAGGTGAACTACGTCCGCGACACGGGCGAGCTCGCCGTCGTCTGCGGCGCGGTCATCGGCGCCGGGCTCGGCTTCCTCTGGTTCAACGCGCCGCCGGCCCAGATCTTCATGGGCGATACCGGCTCCCTGGCGCTGGGCGGCCTGCTGGGCTCCATCGCGGTGGCGACGAAGCACGAGATCGTCCTGGCGATCGTCGGCGGCCTCTTCGTGCTGGAGATGATGTCGGTGATCATCCAGGTCGCGTCGTTCAAGCTCACGGGCAAGCGCGTGTTCCGCATGGCGCCGATCCACCACCATTTCGAGCAGAAGGGCTGGAAGGAGCCGCAGGTCGTGATCCGCTTCTGGATCATCGCGGTGATCCTGGCGATGGCCGGCCTGGCGACGCTGAAGCTGCGCTGAGAAATCGTGCTAGAGGGGCGGCCTGAGAGGTCGATCCGATCCTCGCCCTCGTCCTGAGGCGCGGCCGCGGAGGGGAGCCTCGAAGGAGGCTCCCGGCCGGCCGCGCGATCCCGGGAGCCCGCCTTCGGGGTCGCCGAGGCGGGGCGCCCGGGAGGAGGGTCCGGTTCGGGTCGGCCGGGTCCGGCCGCCGCATCCAGAGTTCCGCATGACACCCGTCACCGTCTTCCAGGACAAGACCGTCGCCCTGTTCGGGCTCGGCGGCTCGGGGCTCGCCACGGCGCTGGCGCTGAAGGCCGGTGGCGCGGGCGTGCAGGCCTGGGACGACAATGCCGACAGCCTCGCCCGCGCGCGGGAGGCCGGCATCGAGACGCGGGACCTGCGCGCGGCCGACTGGTCCGCGTTCGCCGCCTTCGTGCTGAGCCCGGGCGTGCCGCTGACCCATCCCGAGCCGCACTGGAGCGTCCGGCTCGCCCGGGATGCCGGCGTCGAGATCATCGGCGACATCGAGCTATTCTGCCGGGAGCGGCGGGCGCAGGCGCCGGGGGCGCCGTTCGTGGCGATCACCGGGACCAACGGCAAGTCGACCACCACGGCGCTGATCGCCCACGTGCTCGCGCAGGGGGGCCGCGACGTGCAGATGGGCGGCAACATCGGCACCGCGATCCTGTCGCTGGAGCCGCCGGCCGCCGACCGCGTCCACGTGATCGAGATGTCGTCGTTCCAGATCGACCTGACGCCGAGCCTCGACCCGAGCGTCGGCGTGCTGATGAACATCACGCCGGACCATCTCGACCGGCACGGCACGATGGAGCAGTACGCGGCCATCAAGGAGCGTCTGATCCAGGGCGCCGGCCTCGCGGTGGTCGGCGTCGACGACGCCCCGAGCCGCGCCATCGCGGACCGCCGCGGCGCCGACCTCGTGCGCGTCCACGTGCCCCACGGCGACGTGCTGTGCACCGACGCGCTGACGGTGCGCGACGGGATCGTCCGGGAGCCGGACGGGACGGCCCTCGCCGACGTCAACGGGATCGGCTCGCTCCGGGGGGCGCACAACTGGCAGAACGCCGCGGTGGCGGTGGCTGTCGCGCGGGCCCTCGACCAGTCGCCGGAGCAGATCCAGGCCGGCCTGACCTCGTTCCCGGGCCTGCCGCACCGGATGGAGGAGGTCGGGCGGCGCGGCCACGTGCTGTTCGTCAACGATTCCAAGGCGACGAACGCGGATTCCACCGAGAAGGCCCTCACCGCCTTCCGGGACATCCACTGGATCCTCGGCGGCAAGGCCAAGGAGGGCGGGATCTTCCCGCTGGTGCCGTATTTCGAGCGGGTCGCGCACGCCTACCTGATCGGCGCGGCGTCGGACGCCTTCGCGGCGACCCTGGAGGGCGCCGTGCCCTACACGCGCTGCGAGACCCTCGAGAACGCCGTCCCGAAGGCCGCCGAGAACGCCGCCGCCTCGGGCGCACCGGAGCCGGTGGTGCTCCTGTCGCCGGCCTGCGCGTCCTACGACCAGTTCCGGAACTTCGAGATCCGCGGCAACCGCTTCCGCGAGCTGGTGCAGGCGCTGCCCTGAGGCAGCGCCACCTCAGCGCGCCAGAGCCTCAGCGCGCCAGAACCTTGGCGGCGTCGCGGGTGGTGTCGACCGCATGCGAGACGTTGGCCACCGACTGGACGATCGCCCCAATATTGCCGGTGATCTCCGTGACGGCCCCCGCGGCGCTCTGCATGCTCTCGGCCAGATCCCGGGTCACGGCACTCTGCTCCTCGATGGCGGCCGCGGT
The DNA here is from genome assembly GCF_900112625.1 of Methylobacterium sp. 13MFTsu3.1M2. Lineage (NCBI taxonomy): Bacteria > Pseudomonadati > Pseudomonadota > Alphaproteobacteria > Hyphomicrobiales > Methylobacteriaceae > Methylobacterium > Methylobacterium sp. 13MFTsu3.1M2. The sequence continues at coordinate 142,209 of NZ_FOMM01000016.1, read as the reverse complement.
GGCCACCACGGTCTCGCGCATCACCGAGACCGAGGACCCGATCGAGCTGAGAGCCTGCACGACCTCCTGCGAGACGCGCTGCACGCTGGCGATCTCGCCGTTGATCTGACCGGTGGCGCGCGCCGCCTGGTCGGCCAGCGCCTTAACCTCCGAGGCGACGACCGCGAAGCCGCGGCCCGCCGCGCCGGCGCGGGCGGCCTCGATGGTGGCGTTCAGCGCCAGCAGGTTGATCTGGCCGGCGATGTCCTGGATCAGGCCGACGATGCCGGTCATGGCGGTGGCGGTCTCGGCCAGCCGCTTGGTGTGGCCGTCCGCGTCCTGAACGCAGGCATAGGCGGTGTCGGTGGCGCTCTGGGAGCGCACGATGCTCTGGGACATCTCCGCCACCGAGGCCGCCAGCTCCTCGGCGGCGGCCGCCACGGTCTGGACGTTCCCGGAGGTCGAGTCCGCCGCCGACGAGGCCAGCGAGGCCGCCGTGGTCGAGTGCGTCACCGCCTGCTCGATCTCGCCGAAGTTCTGATCGATCAGGGTCCGCAGGTTGGCGAACAGCCGGACCTGATCGCTGATGTCGGTGGCGAATTTCACCACCTTGTAGGGCCGGCCGGCGGCGTCGAGGATCGGGTTGTAGGAGGCCTGGATCCAGACTTCGCGCCCGTCCTTGCCGATCCGCCGGAACTGGGCCGCCTGATAGGTGCCGTTCCGCAGGGCCGCCCAGAAGGCCCGGTAGGCCTCGCTCTCCCGGTAGGCGGGCTCCACGAACAGGCTGTGATGCTGCCCGAGCACCTCGGCGCGGCTGTAGCCCATCGCGGCGAGGAAATTGTCGTTCACCGCGATCACCGTGCCGTCGAGGTCGAAGGCGATGACCGCCTGCACCTTGTCGATCGCGGCGATCTGCCCGGCGCGGTCGGCCTCCTCGGTGCGCTGCTGCGTGATGTCGGTGGCGAACTTCACCACCTTGTAGGGCCGGCCGCGGACGTCGAGCATCGGGTTGTAGGAGGCCTGGATCCAGATCGACCGGCCGCCCCGGCCGACCCGCTGGAACTGGCCCGACTCGAAGGTGCCGGAGCGCAGGCGTTCCCAGAAGGCCCGGTAGTCCGGCGCGTCCCGCTGGGCGGGCTCCATGAACATGCTGTGGTGCTGGCCGACGATCTCCGGCAGCGTGTACCCGACGACGTCGAGGAAATTCCGGTTCGCCGACAGGATCCGCCCCGCCAAGTCGAACTCGATCACGCCCTGAACCCGGTCGAGGGCCGCGAGCTTGGCATGCGCTTCACGGACGTTCAGGGCAGAGAACATGGCGCGTCGGCTTCCGCTGGGCGGATCGGGCGCGGCGCACCGCGACCCGCCGGGTCGATACATCCGAAAGTTGCAATGGGAAGATTAACATAGAGTGTCTTTTTACTAGTATTGCGCGGTCCTAATACAGCATCCCAGGGGCCGCCGGCTGCGTGGCCGGCGCGTCCTGACGTGCCCCGACGCGCCCCGACCTGTCGGTCATAAGGCTCCGTTTACCATTCCTGCCGAGGATCCCGGCCGACCCGCGCGGATCGGCATCCGTGCGGCCTGGAGTCGTTGCCCGGCATGATGTCACGCGCGGAACGCACCCCCCTGACGGACTGGTGGTGGACGGTGGACCGCGGCCTGCTCGCGGCGCTGTTCGCGCTGATGGTCGCGGGCCTCGTCTTCCTGATGGGCGGCGGCCCGCCCGTGGCCGAGCGGATCGGCCTGCCGACCTTCTACTTCCTCAATCGGCAGGCGATGTACCTCGCGCCGACCATCCTGCTGATCTGCGCGGTCTCGTTCCTGTCGCTGCGCGGCATCCGGCGGCTCGCGCTCGTCACGTGGATCCTGGGCGTCATCCTGTGCCTGCTCGCCGGCAAGTTCGGGCCCGAGATCAAGGGCGCGCATCGCTGGATCCAGTTCGGCTCCTTCGGCCTGCAGCCCTCGGAGTTCGTGAAGCCGGCCTTCGTGGTCGTCGCCGCCTGGGCCTTCTCGGAGGGCGCCCAGCGCCGCGACATGCCGGGCGGCATCCTGGCGCTGCTGCTCCTGCCGATCACCATCGTGCCGCTGCTGCTCCAGCCCGATTTCGGCCAGACCATGCTGATTACCATGGTGTGGTGCGCGCTGTTCTTCGTGGCCGGCCTCCACCTGATCTGGGTGGCCGTCCTCGGCGTGCTGGGCCTCGGAGGTGTGTTCGCTGCCTACCTGTTCTTCCACCACGTCCGCGAGCGCTTCAACAAGTTCCTCGACCGGGATTCCGGCGGCGGCTTCCAGGATTTCTGGTCGCGCGAATCGTTCCGCTCGGGCGGCTGGTTCGGCACCGGGCCGGGGGAGGGCGTGGCCAAGCGCCACCTGCCGGACGCGCATACCGACTTCATCTTCTCGGTCACCGGCGAGGAGTTCGGCGTGATCGTCTGCCTCTGCCTCGTGGCGCTGTTCGCCTTCATCGTCCTGCGCGGCCTCAAGCTCGCGCGGCGCACCGACGACACCTTCTCGCGGCTGGCGATCACCGGCCTGACCACGCTGTTCGGCCTGCAGGCCTGCATCAACATGGCGGTGAACACCCAGCTGATGCCCGCCAAGGGCATGACGCTGCCGTTCGTCTCCTACGGCGGCTCCTCGCTGATCTCGCTGGCGCTCGGCACCGGCTTCCTCGTCGCCCTGACCCGCAAGCGGCCCCGCACCGTCATGCTCAGCCAGAAGCCCCCCGGCACCGCGCCCGCCACCGTCGCCGGGGTGATGCGGTGACCGTCTTCACCCCCACGATCCTGCTCTGCGCGGGCGGCACCGGCGGCCACCTGTTCCCGGCCGAGAGCCTCGCCCACGCCCTGCGCGCCCGCGGCATCCGGGTGGCGCTCGCCACCGACGCCCGGGTCGATGCCATCGCGTCCGAATTCCCGGCCTCCGAGGTGGTGACCATCGCCTCGGCGACGCCGTCCGGCCGCTCGCCGCTGAAGCGGGCCGGCGCCGTGCTGACCCTCGGCCGGGGCTTCGGCGTGGCCGCGAAGGAGATCCGCCGGATCAACCCGGCCGCCATCGTGGGCTTCGGCGGCTACCCGACCGTGCCGCCGGTGCTCGCCGGCCAGATCCTGCGCGTGCCGACGATCCTGCACGAGCAGAACGCCGTGATGGGCCGGGCCAACGCCTTCCTGGCGCGGGGCGCCCGCACCATCGCCACCGGCTTCAAGGTCGTGCGCGGCGTGCCCGACAAGGCCAAGGCCCCGCGGATCCACACCGGCAATCCGCTCCGCCCGGCGGTGATCGAGGCGGCCAAGGTCCCGTATCCCGCTTTCGGCGCGGGCGACGCCCTGCGGCTCCTGGTCTTCGGCGGCAGCCAGGGCGCCCGGGTCATGGGCGAGGTCGTGCCGGAGGCGATCGCCCGCCTGCCCGACGCGCTGCGCGCCCGCCTGCACCTCGTCCAGCAGGTCCGCCCCGAGGACCTGACGGCCGTTCAGAACCGCTATCTCGCCATGGGGCTCGCCGGGATCGAGGCGGCGCCGTTCTTCAAGGACCTGCCGGCGCGGATGGCCGCGAGCCACCTCGTGGTCTCGCGCTCCGGCGCCTCGACGGTCTCCGAGCTCGCGGCGATCGGCCGCCCGTCGATCCTCGTGCCGCTGCCGGGCTCCCTCGACCAGGACCAGGCCGCCAACGCCGCGACTCTCGACGCCATCGGCGCGGCGCTGGCGGTGAAGCAGCCGGATTTCACGCCCGAACGGCTCGCCGCGGAGCTGACCGCCTGCTTCGAGACGCCGGCAAAATTGACCGCGGCGGCCGATGCGGCCAGAAGCGCGGGCATCCACGACGCCGCCGAGCGGCTGGCCGAGGTCGTCGTCGAGACGGCCGCCCGCACCTGATTTCTTGAGGGATTCCGCACCGGCGGTCCCGCCACCAGACGGTTCGACCCATGAAGCTGCCCGACAAGCTCGGCCCCATCCACTTCATCGGCATCGGCGGCATCGGCATGTCCGGCATCGCCGAAGTGATGCACAACCTCGGCTACACGGTGCAGGGCTCGGACGCCTCCGACAACGCCAATGTCCGCCGTCTCGCCGAGAAGGGCATGCGCACCTTCGTGGGCCACGACGCCGAGAACGTCGAGGAGGCCGCCCTCGTCGTCGTCTCGACCGCGATCCGGCGCGACAACCCCGAGCTGCAGGCCGCCCGCGAGCGACGCCTGCCCGTGGTGCGACGGGCCGAGATGCTGGCGGAGCTGATGCGCTTCAAGTCCTGCGTGGCGATCGCCGGCACGCACGGCAAGACCACGACCACGTCGCTCGTCGCCACGCTGCTCGACGCCGGCAACCTCGACCCGACCGTGATCAACGGCGGCATCATCAACGCGTACGGCACCAACGCCCGCATGGGGGCGGGCGAGTGGATGGTGGTGGAGGCCGACGAGTCCGACGGCACCTTCCTGAAGCTGCCGGCCGACGTCGCGATCGTCACCAACATCGATCCCGAGCATCTCGACCATTTCGGCTCGTTCGACGCGATCAAGGACGCGTTCCGGCGCTTCATCGACAACATCCCGTTCTACGGCTTCGCGGTGATGTGCATCGACCACCCGGTGGTCCAGGATCTCGTCGGCCATATCGAGGACCGGCGGATCATCACCTACGGCGAGAACCCGCAGGCCGACGTGCGCCTGATCGACGTGGACCTGCGCGGCGGCCAGAGCCGCTTCCGGGTGATGATCCGCGACCGTCGGCCCGGCTACCGGATGGAGATGGAGGATCTCGTCCTCCCGATGCCCGGCAAGCACAACGCCCTCAACGCCACCGCGGCGCTCGCCGTCGCGCACGAGCTCGGCGTGAAGCCGGACGCGATCCGCCAGGCGCTCGCGGGCTTCGGCGGCGTGAAGCGGCGCTTCACCCGCACCGGCGAGTGGAACGGCGCGACGATCTTCGACGATTACGGGCACCATCCGGTGGAGATCAAGGCGGTGCTCAAGGCCGCCCGCGCCTCGACCGAGCACGGCGTCGTCGCCATCGTGCAGCCGCACCGCTACACCCGCCTGCAGTCGCTGTTCGACGATTTCTGCACCTGCTTCAACGATGCCGACACGGTCATCGTCGCGCCGGTCTACGCGGCCGGCGAGCAGCCGATCGAGGGCTTCGACCGAGACAGCCTCGTGGCCGGCCTGCGCTCCCGCGGCCACCGCGACGCCCGGGCCCTGGAGCGGCCGGAGGAACTCGCGGGCATCATCGCGGAGCTCGCCAAGCCCGGCGACTACGTGGTGTGCCTCGGCGCCGGCACGATCACCCAGTGGGCCTACGCCCTGCCGGACGAACTCGCCGCGCGGGGACGGTAGGCGCGGTGCGCGCGCCCGCCCCGGGAGGCCTCTCGGGTCGGCGGCACCCTCGACCGTCCACACTGGGCTGCGCTCCAAGGATGAACCCGGCGGTGACTCTCCGGACCCCGGCCTCGCAGCGTCCGCTGCCACCCCGATGCGACGACACCAGGATCGCCGCATCCCTCTCCCCGCGGGCGGGGCGAGGGGAGACACACAGATGACCGCCTCTCTGCACGATCGCATCCGGGCCGCCGCGCCCGACCTCCGCGGGCGCCTGCTCGCCGACCAGCCGCTCGCCGACCTCACCTGGTTCCGGGTCGGCGGACCGGCCGAGGTGCTGTTCACCCCGGCCGACGAGGAGGATCTCGCCCGCCTCCTCGCCGCTCTCGATCCGGACGTGCCGGTCACGGTGATCGGGCTCGGCTCGAACCTGATCGTGCGGGACGGCGGCGTGCCGGGCGTGGTCGTGCGCCTCGGCGGCAAGGCCTTCGGCAGCATCGCGGTCGACGGCGACGCGCTGACCGTCGGCACCGCGGTCCCGGACATGCGCCTCGCCAAGGCGGCCGCCGAGGCCGGGCTCGACGGGCTCGCCTTCTACCGGGGCATCCCCGGCTCGATCGGCGGGGCGCTGCGCATGAACGCGGGCGCGCATGGTGGCGAGACCACCGACGTGCTGGTCGAGGCCCGCGGCATCGACCGCGGGGGCGCACTGCGCACCTTCAGCCACGCCGACATGGGCTTCTCCTACCGGCACTCGGACGCCCCGGAGGACGTGATCTTCACGCGCGCCGTCTTCCGCGGGCGGCCCGGCGACCGGGTCGCCATCGAGGCCGAGATGGAGCGGGTCACCGCCGCCCGCGAGGCCGCGCAGCCGATCCGCGAGCGGACCGGCGGCTCGACCTTCGCCAACCCGGACGGCGGCAAGGCGTGGCAGCTCGTCGACGCCGCCGGCTGCCGCGGATTGAGGCGGGGCGGCGCTCAGGTCAGCGAGATGCACTGCAACTTCTTGATCAATACCGGTACTGCGAGCGCGGCCGATATCGAGGGGCTCGGCGAAGAGGTCCGCCGCCGCGTCCGGGAGACCAGCGGGGTCGCATTGCGCTGGGAGATCCGGCGCATCGGCCGCCCCGCCGGCACGACGTGAGAGCGGTGTTCCGGACGGACCGGTGCGCTCAGATCCTGATTGAAGCCGACCTATTCGAGGTGCCCTGATGTCCAAGCACGTCGCCGTCCTGCTGGGCGGCACCTCCGCCGAGCGCGAGGTCTCCCTCAGTTCCGGCAAGGCCTGCGCCGACGCGCTCGAAGGGGAGGGCTACCGGGTCACCCGGGTCGATGTCGGCCCCGACATCGCCGCGGTGCTGACGGCGCTCCGGCCGGACGTGGCCTTCAACGCGCTCCACGGGCCGGACGGCGAGGACGGCACCATCCAGGGCCTGCTGGAGATCCTCAAGATCCCCTACACCCATTCCGGCGTCCTCGCGTCGGCGCTCGCGATGAACAAGGAGCGGGCCAAGACCGTCATGCGCGCCGCCGGCGTCGACGTGCCCGAGGGCCGGATCGTTAACCGTCGTGAGGCCGCCAGGACACACCCTCTGCCGCCACCCTACGTCGTGAAACCGATCGCGGAAGGCTCATCGGTGGGTGTGATCATCGTGCGCGACGGCCGCTCGCACCCGCCCCAGATCCTCGCCTCCGAGGAGTGGACGTTCGGCGAGCAAGTCCTTGCAGAACCTTACATTGCTGGCCGCGAACTCACCTGCGGCGTGATGGGCGACAAGGCCCTCGGAGTGATCGAGGTGAAGGCCGCCACGGGCGATTGGTACGATTACGACGCCAAGTACGCCCCGGGGGGCTCGGTGCACGTGCTCCCGGCCGAACTTAAACCAAATGTTTACCAGCGTGTCCAAGAACTGTCGTTAACGGCGCATCAAGCACTGGGCTGTCGGGGCGTCAGCCGTGCCGACCTTCGCTACGACGACACACCGGGTGGAACCGGTCTGCTCGTGGTGCTGGAGGTCAACACGCAACCCGGCATGACCCAGACGAGCCTTGTGCCGGAGATGGCGGCCCATGCGGGCCTGAGTTTCGGTGAGCTCGTCCGATGGATGGTGGAGGACGCTTCCCTGAATCGCTGAGCGGCGACGCCGCCGGCCGGAGCGGTCCCGCGCGCCTCGCCGGCGCGATCCTGGGCCGGCTCACCGGCCGCGGCACGTCCCGGTCGCTCTCGGTTCGTCGGGCCCGCCCGAGTCAGCGCCTGAGCGAGCGCCTGCCCCGCGGCGCCGGGATCGTGGCGGTCTCCGTCTCCGCCGCCGCCGTGGCGCTCGCCGGTTTCGTGGCGAGCGGCCGCTACGACGCGTTCGTGGCCGAGCAGGGCCGCCCCCTCGACATCGCCGCGCGCGTCGCCGGCTTCGGCGTCGAGCGCGTCACCATCTCGGGCATCTCCCGCATGTACGAGCGCGAGGTCCTGGCGGCCGCCGGGATCGACTGGCGCTCCTCGGTTCCCTTCCTCGACGTCAACGACGTGCGCGAGCGGCTGCTCCGCGTGCCGCTGATCGCGCAGGCCTCGGTCCGGAAGATCTACCCCAACGAGATCGCCATCACCCAGATGGAGCGCGAGCCCGCGGCCCTCTGGCAGAAGAACGGCGAGATCAGCGTGATCGCCGCCGACGGCACCGTCATCGACGCCATGCGCGACGACCGCTACGCCAGCCTGCCCCTGGTGGTCGGCGAGGACGCCAACACCAAGCTTCCGGAATACCTCGCCCTCATCGCCGCCGCGGGGCCGCTCGCCGAGCGGATCAAGGCCGGCACCTACGTGTCCGGCCGGCGCTGGACCCTCAAGTTCGACGGCATCGACGTGCGCCTGCCCGAGGTCGATCCGGCCGCGGCGCTCGCCCGCCTCGTCCGGTTCGAGCGCGAGGCCCACCTGCTCGAGAAGGACGTCATCGCGGTGGACCTGCGCATGCCGGACCGCCTGGTGGTGCGCCTGACCGAGGAGGCCGCCGCCGCCCGCGCGGAAGCCCAGAAGGCGAAGAAGAAGGGCGCGGCCAGCTGATGCCCTTCCTGTCGATCTCCGCCCGTCCCGCATCCCGCGCCCGGTAGCGTCAATGCACAGCCAACACGGCCTCACGCCGCGCTTGAAGCCGCTCTCCGCCCGGCGCTCGACCACCCTCTCGGTGCTCGACATCGGTACGAGCAAGGTGGTCTGCCTCATCGCCGAATTGCAGCCCGCCGAAGCGCTCACGACGCTCCGCGGCCGCACGCACCTCGCGCGCATCATCGGCATCGGGCACCAGCGCTCCCTGGGCCTGAAGGGGGGCGCCATCGTCGATCTCGCCGCGGCCGAGAGCGCGATCCGTCAGGCGGTCCACGCCGCCGAGCGCATGGCCAAGGTCGAGGTCCAGTCGGTCATCGTCAACATGTCGGGCGGCCGGCTCGCCTCGCAGCATTTCCAGGCGCGGGTGAATGTCCGCTCGGGCACCGTCACGGGCAGCGACGTCGAGCGGGTGCTCGAGACCGCCAGCGCCCACGGCGTCAGCCCCGGCCGGGCCGTGCTGCACGCGCTGCCCACCGGCTACGCCCTCGACGGGCAGGGCGCCGTCATCGACCCGTCGGGCATGATCGGCGAGGCGCTCAGCGTCGACCTGCACGTCGTCACCAGCGAGCTCGCGGCCGCCCGCAACGTCATGCTGGCGGTGGAGCACTGCCACCTCGGCGTCGAGGCGGTGATCGCCACACCCTACGCGGCCGGCCTCTCGGCGCTGGTCGACGACGAGGCCGAGATGGGCGTCTGCGTCGTCGACATGGGCGGTGGCACCACCAGCGTCGGCGTGTTCTCCGGCGGCCACCTCGTCCACGTGGACGCCCTGGCGGTCGGCGGCCACCACGTCACCATGGACATCGCCCGCGGCCTCTCCACCCGCATGGCGGCGGCCGAGCGGCTGAAGACCCTCTACGGCTCGGCCCTCTCCACTCCCTCCGACGACCGCGACATGATCGCCGTGCACGGCGTCGGCGAGGACGAGGGCGAGGCGCCGGCCCACATCCCGCGCTCGCAGCTCGTGCGGATCATCAAGCCGCGCGTCGAGGAGGTGGTCGAGCTGGTGCGGGACCGCCTGCGCGACGCGGGCTTCGCCGCCCAGGCCGGGCGGCGCGTCGTCCTCACCGGCGGCGCCAGCCAGCTCGTCGGTCTGCCCGAGGTCGCCCGCCGCGTCCTCCAGGGTCAGGTGCGGATCGGACGGCCCCTCGGCATCCGGGGCCTGCCGGAAGCCGCCAAGGGTCCGGCCTTCTCGGCGGCGGTCGGCCTGCTCGTCTACCCGCAGGTCGCCCATGCCGAGCATTTCGAGCCGCGGGGGCACGGCGCCTTCGCGGCGACCGGGACCGACAACTACCTGAACCGGGTCGGCCGCTGGCTCCGGGACAGCTTCTAGGTTTCACGCCCGCCCGCTCGCGCGGGGGGATCGAAGGGATCCGGCGCCCAGGCGTCGCACGGACAGCACAGTTAGCGAGAGGCTCGACACCATGGCCATCACCCTCCAGGCGCCGGACATCCGGGAACTGAAGCCCCGCATCACCGTCTTCGGCGTCGGCGGCGCCGGCGGCAACGCCGTCAACAACATGATCGAGTCGGGCCTCCTCGGCTGCGAGTTCGTCGTGGCCAACACCGACGCGCAGGCGCTCACCTCCTCGAAGGCCGAGCGGGTGATCCAGATGGGCCTGGGCGTCACCCAGGGCCTCGGCGCCGGATCGCACCCGGAGGTCGGCTCGGCCGCCGCCGACGAGGTGATCGACGAGATCCGCGACCAGCTCTCCGGCGCCCACATGTGCTTCATCACCGCCGGCATGGGCGGCGGCACCGGCACCGGCGCCGCGCCGGTCATCGCCCGGGCGGCCCGCGACATGGGCATCCTGACGGTCGGCGTCGTGACCAAGCCGTTCCAGTTCGAGGGCATGCGCCGCATGCGGACCGCCGAGTCCGGCATCCAGGAGCTGCAGGCCGCGGTCGACACCCTGATCGTGATCCCGAACCAGAACCTGTTCCGGGTCGCCAACGAGAAGACCACCTTCGCGGACGCCTTCGCGATGGCCGACCAGGTGCTCTACTCGGGCGTCGCCTGCATCACCGACCTGATGGTGAAGGAAGGCCTCATCAACCTCGACTTCGCCGACGTCCGGGCGATCATGCGCGGCATGGGCAAGGCCATGATGGGCACCGGCGAGGCGTCCGGCGAGAAGCGCGCCAACCGCGCCGCCGAGGCCGCCATCGCCAACCCGCTGCTCGACGACGTCTCGATGAAGGGCGCGCGCGGCCTGCTGATCTCGATCACCGGCGGCTCCGACCTGACCCTCTACGAGCTCGACGAGGCCGCCACCCGCATCCGCGAGGAGGTCGACCAGGACGCCAACATCATCCTGGGCGCCACCTTCGACGAGAGCCTCGACGGCATCATCCGCGTGTCGGTGGTCGCCACCGGCATCGAGCCGGCGCTGATCTCGGCGAACTCGCCCAACAACCCGGCCATCGCCGAGACCGAGCAGCGCATCGCCGAGGTCGCCGAGCGCCTGCGCGCCGAGGCCCGGTCGCGCGCCGCCTCGCCGGTGCCGAGCATCCGCACCGAGTCGGTCGCCCCGGCGCCGATGCCCGCCCCGGCCCCCGCGCCGCTCGCGGCCCCCGAGATGCGCCCCGAGTCGCGGATCGACAGCCGCATCGAGGCCGCCGCGCCGATGACCCGCGACGACGTCGTGCTCGCCCCGGTCCAGGCGCGCGCCGCGGCGCCGTTCGTCCCGGCCCCCGCGCCGCAGCGCGTCGAGGCGGCGCCCGCCGTCGAGGCCGGTCCGTTCGTGCCGCCGCGTCCGGCCGCCCCGACGGGCACGCCGCTCGCCCGCGCCCCGCGCATGCCGCAGATCCACGAGCTGCCGCCGATCGCCCAGACGCAGATCATGGCGAACCGCGCTGCCGAGGAGGCCGCCCCGGAATCCAAGCGGACCTCGCTGCTGCGCCGGCTCGCGACGGTGGGCTTCGGCGGCCGCCGCGAGGACATGGACGGCGCCCCGGCGGCCCGGCCGGCCTCGCCCGCCGCCCCGCAGCCGCATATGGCCCAGTCGCACATGGCCCAGCCCCACATGGCCCAGCCCCACGTGCCGCCGGCCCCGCGCGCTCCGGCCGCCCCCGCGGTCCCGCAGTACCGCCCGGCCCAGGGCAACCTCGACGGTCAGGGCCGGGCCGCGCCCCAGCCGCGGATGATGGACGACGATCAGCTCGAAATCCCGGCCTTCCTCCGCCGTCAGGCGAACTGACCGGGCCGGGTCTCCGGCACGGCCCGGGGCTGGCGGGAAACCGCCGGCCCCTTCGCGCTGCAGCAAAGCAACTCATGGTTGTTGCGGTGAGGAATAGGGCTCGACGAGGCTGTGCGCCGCGGCTCTCGAGCCGTGGCGCATGGTGCATCCGCGCCACAGAACGGCCGCGGGTTAGTCACGCATTAACCAACCTTTAAGCCTTTGGTGGAGCAGCGCTTTGTGGTGACGAACCGCTAAGCGTGTCTGTAACAGACCGTAAGAATCCGTGATTTGGCTGCCCTGTGCGGCGCAGCTATAGAAACCATGTGATCGAGACGACACGCAGCAGGACACAACCTGATCGCGTGGGCTAGGGCATCAAGCAGCGGACGGATCAGTCAGTTTATCCTCACCCCCAGTCGGGGTGGCGGAAATGATCGCGCCCGGGGGCTAAGGAATGCGAACGCATAAACAGACGACCCTCAAAGGGCCGGCGACTCTCTCGGGGATCGGAGTTCACTCCGGCAACCCCGCCGAGATCACCATCCGACCCGCTCCAGCCAATCACGGCATCGCTTTCCTCCGCACCGGCACCACCCACGGCAACGACCGCCTGATCAAGGCGCATCACGCCCTCGTCTCCGCCACCGAACTCTGCACCGTCCTGGGTGACGTCGAGACCGGCGCGGTCGCCACCGTCGAGCACCTGATGTCCGCCCTGTACGGGCTGGGCGTCGACAACGCTCTGGTCGAGATCGACGGCCCCGAGATGCCGATCCTCGACGGGTCCGCGCTCCCCTTCGTCCAGGCGATCGACCAGACCGGCATCGCCACCTGCGACACGCCGCGGCGCTGGCTCAAGATCCTCCGCCACGTCCGCATCGAGACCGGGACATCCTTCGCGGAACTGCGCCCGATCGACCGCGGCTTCCGCCTCGACGTCGAGATCGACTTCGAGAGCCCGGTGATCGGCCGTTCCCGCAAGGCGATGGACCTGTCGCCCGCGACCTACCGCCGCGAGATCGCCGGCGCCCGCACCTTCGGGATGATGCGGGACGTGGAGCGCTACTGGAAGGCGGGCTTCGCCCTCGGTGCCTCCCTGGAGAACACCGTGGCGGTCGGCGAGACCGCGGTGGTCAATCCCGAGGGCCTGCGCTTCCAGGACGAGTTCGTCCGCCACAAGATCCTCGACGCCATCGGCGACCTCGCCCTGGCGGGCCTGCCGATCCAGGGAGCCTACCGCTCCTATTGCGGCGGCCACCGGATGAATGTCGGGGTGCTGTCGGCCCTGTTCGCCGACCGGGCGAACTACGCCATCGTCGAGGCGCAGGGCTCGCGCCGCGAGACCGTGCTGTCCGAACTCGGTGCCGGCCTGGGGCTCGCCGCCTTCGCGGGCGACCTGTAGCCCCTGTGACCGACGGGCCACAGCCCGCAACCGATCCTGACTGCCGCAGCCTTGCCGCTTTCGTGCCCGAATCGAACGGCACGGTTTAACGGTCCGTGAACGGCGGGCACGGCCCGGGGCGGGCCGGATCCACCCACGCGATGGCATGACGGCGCGCAACGGCGCCGGTTCCGGGAAAGAGCGCCAGATGCCTGTCACCATTCGTCATCGCCGGGCAGCGGCCTTCGCGGCGCCCCTCGTGGCCGTCCTCGGCCTGGGCCTCGGCGGCTGCGACTTCGACCCGACGAGCATCTTCGCCGAGAAGTACAAGCCCGAGGTCGTGCCGGACGTTCCGGCCGACAAGCTGTACAGCGACGGCCTCGCCAAGCTCGAGGACAGCGACTACGAGGGCGCGGTCAAGAAGTTCGACAGCCTGGACAAGCAGTACCAGTACTCCGATTGGTCCCGGAAGGCGCTGCTGATGACGGCCTACGCCAATTACGAGGGCCAGAAGTACGACGACGCGATCAGCGCCTCGAAGCGCTACCTGCAGCGCCATCCGGCCAGCAAGGATGCGGCCTACGCGCAGTACCTGATGGCGATGTCGAACTATAAGCAGATCCCGGACGTCACCCGCGATCAGGAGCGCTCCGAGAAGGCCCTCGTCGCGCTGCAGGAGCTGGTGCAGAAGTACCCGACCTCCGAATACGCCGCGGACGCGAAGGCGAAGATCCAGATCACCCGCGATCAGCTCGCCGGCAAGGAGATGGAGATCGGCCGCTTCTACCTCGAGAAGCGCAATTTCCCGGCGGCGATCAACCGCTTCCGCGACGTGGTCGCCAAGTATCAGACCACCCGGCACGCCGAGGAGGCGCTCGAGCGCCTGACCGAGGCCTACTGGGCGCTCGGCATCACCCAGGAGGCGCAGAACGCCGCCGCGGTGCTCGGCCACAACTTCCCGGAGAGCCCCTGGTACAAGGACGCCCACGCGCTGCTGGCGCAGGGCGGTCTCGAGCCCCGCGAGGAGAAGAGCTCGTTCCTCTCGAAGATCTACCGGACCGTCACGGGCAAGACCGCCTCGGCCCAGTAAGCCGCCGCGCCTGCGCGGGGACCGCCCACGAAACCTCGAGGCCCGGAGCCGCCGCTCCGGGCCTTGCCCATTGCGGCGCCCGGCGCGTTGCACCGACCGCGTGGTGCGACGCATTTTTGGGGTGAATCCGCGCCGCGGCGGCCTTATGTCTGCGGTCCCATCCTGAGGAATCCCCGTCGCCGCATGCTGGCGCAGCTCGCGATCCGCGACATCGTCCTGATCGACAGGCTCGAACTGAATTTCCGATCGGGACTCAGCGTCCTGACCGGGGAGACGGGCGCGGGCAAATCGATCCTGCTCGACGCCTTCGCCCTGGCGCTCGGCGGCCGCGGCGACGGCCGCTTGGTCCGCCACGGCGAGGCCCAGGGCGCGGTCACGGCCGTGTTCGATCTGCCCCTCGACCATCCGGCGCGCCGGATCGCGGCCGAGGCCGAGATCGACACCGAGGGCGACCTGATCCTGCGCCGGACCCAGATGGCGGACGGCCGGACCCGCGCCTTCGTCAACGACCAGCCGGTGGGCGTTCAGGTCCTGCGGGCGATCGGCGCGGCTCTCGTGGAGATCCACGGTCAGCACGATGACCGGGCGCTGGCCGACCCCGCCTCGCACCGGGCGATCCTCGATGCCTTCGGCGGCCTCCAGACCCAGCTCGCGAAGGTCGCCGCCGCGTCGCGGACCGTGCGGCATGCCCGCACCGAACTCGCCGAGCACCGCGCCCGCGTGGAGGCGGCCCGCAAGGAATCCGACTTCCTGCGCCACGCCGTGGAGGAGCTCGCCGCACTGGCGCCGCTCGCCGGTGAGGAGGCCCAGCTCGCCGAGCGCCGCACGATCATGCAGCAATCCGAGAAGGTCGCGCGCGAGCTCAACGAGGCGCTCGAGGCCGTCGGCGGCCCCCATTCCGGCGTGCCGCACCTCTCGGCCGCCCTGCGCAAGCTGGAGCGGCGCGCCGCGCAGCTGCCGGCCCTGGTGGACCCGTGCGTGAACGTCCTCGACGCCGCGATGGTCGCCCTCGACGAAGCCCGCGCGGTCCTCGAGGCGGCGGTAGCCGAGACGGAGTTCGATCCCCGCGACCTGGAGCGCGTCGAGGAGCGGCTCTTCGCCCTGCGCGCCGCGTCCCGCAAGTACGACGTCGCGGCCGACGACCTCGCCGCCCTGGCGGAGCGCTACGCCGGCGACGTGGCGGCGATCGATGCCGGCGAGGCGGCTCTGGCCGGGCTGGAGCAGGCGCTCGCGACGGCGGAGGCCGCCTACGCCGAGGCGGCCGAGAAGCTCAGCGCCGGGCGGCGCCGGGCGGCCAAGCAGCTCGACGCGGCCGTGAAGGCCGAGCTGCCGCCGCTCAAGCTGGAGCGCGCCCGCTTCATCACCGAGATCGCCACGGACCCGGATTCCCGCGACCCGGCCGGCACCGACCGGGTCGAGTTCTGGGCCCAGACCAATCCCGGGACCAAACCCGGCCCGATGATGAAGGTCGCCTCGGGCGGCGAGCTGTCGCGCTTCATGCTGGCGCTGAAGGTCGTGCTGGCCGACAAGGGCTCGGCCCCGACGCTCATCTTCGACGAGATCGATACCGGCGTGGGCGGCGCGGTGGCGGACGCCATCGGGATGCGGCTCGCCCGGCTGGCGGCGACCGTGCAGGTGGTCGCGGTCACCCACGCGCCCCAGGTCGCCGCGCGGGCGGAGACGCATTTCCTGATCGCCAAGGCCCCCGTGAAAGGGGCCGGCCGCGTCGCCACGCGGGTGGCGAGCCTGCCGGTCGCCGAGCGCCGCGAGGAGATCGCCCGGATGCTGGCGGGCGCCACCGTCACCGACGAGGCCCGGGCAGCGGCCGCGCGACTCCTCCAGGGCGCCGACGCGTGAACCGGCGTCAACCTTAACCGTTGGTTGAAGGTAATAATTCGTTAACTATTCATCGTGAGAATGCTGTCATCCCGGTACCGCGGCAGGGTTGGGCGGTCGAAGGGCGGGAGGAGCCATGAAGCCGTCAGTCGTCGACTCCGATGGGTCTCTGCCCGCGGGACAGCCCCTGAAGCGGGCGGTCGACACCCGCCAGCTCGGCCTCACGCTCCGCACGGTCTACGAGGGCAGCGTCGACACGCAGCCGATCACCGACACGCATGTCGAGCTGCTCCTGCGCTTGCGCCAGAAGGAGCGGGAGCTGCGCCGGGCGGTCTGACCCGGGGCGGCGGCCTCACCAGCGGCGCGCCCCCGGCCGGCGACGGTACTCGGCCGCACGAATCAGCGTCAGCACGCGGTCGAGGCTCACCAGCAGCTCCGCCTCCTCGACGCGCGCCGCGGAGGCCGCGTCCGGGTCGGGGCTGAATTTCTGCCGGGCTTGCGCCAGCGCGAGCGCCCGCTCCACGGCCTCCCGCTCGGCGTGCAGGGCCAGCCAGGCCGGATCGGATTCCGTCGCCGCATCCACCTCGTCGCCGCCCACGATCCGCGCGTCCTTCTGCTGCCGGCTGCCGCTCTTGGCGGAGAGGAACGCGCGAGAGGCCGGAACCGTGCCGCGCCCGGCCGACGCGCGGTGTCGTCCCCGTGTCGTCCCCCCGTCATCCCCCGTGTCATCCCGGTGTCATCTACTTGTCGTAACCGCCCGGCCATCGGGCGGCCGGCGCTGGGTCTCTTCGGAAGATCGGCCGCAGGGCTCTGCCGCGGGCACGGGCCCGCCGGCGGGGCAGCGCAGGCTCTAGCCCGACGGCAACGGAGATTCCTTTGAGACCCTTCGCTTACGCGCTCGCCGTCGGCCTCGCGACGGTTCAGCTGGCGTCCGCGGCGCTCGCCGCCGATATCACCGGCGCCGGCGCCACCTTCCCGTTCCCGGTCTACTCGAAGTGGGCCGAGGCCTATCGCAAGGAGACCGGCTCGGGCCTCAACTACCAGTCGATCGGCTCCGGCGGCGGCATCAAGCAGATCCAGGCCAAGACGGTCGATTTCGGCGCCACCGACGCGCCCCTGAAGCCCGAGCAGCTGGCCAAGGACGGCCTCGTCCAGTTCCCGACCGTGATGGGCGGCGTCGTGCCGGTGGTGAACATCCCCGGGATCGAGCCGGGCAAGCTCAAGCTCACCGGCGACGTGCTGGCCGACATCTACGCCGGCAAGATCGCGAAGTGGAGCGACCCGCGCATCGCCAAGCTCAATGACGGGCTGAAGCTCCCCGACGCCAACATCACCCCGGTCTACCGCTCCGACGCGTCGGGCACGACCAACATCTTCACCACCTACCTGTCCCAGGTCTCCGAGCCCTGGAAGAAGGAGTACGGCGCGGCCACGACGATCTCCTGGCCGGTCGGGCAGGGCGGCAAGGGCAACGAGGGCGTGACCGCCACCGTGAAGCAGGTTCCGAACGCCATCGGCTACGTCGAGTCGGCCTACGCCAAGCAGAACAAGCTCTCCTACGCCCTGCTGCAGAACAAGGCCGGCCAGTACCCGCAGCCCGACGACAAGGCGTTCCAGGCCGCGGCGGCGAGCGCCGACTGGAAGGCGACCCCGGGCTTCGGCATCTCGCTGACCAACCAGCCGGGCGAGGCGGCGTGGCCGATCACGGCGGCGACCTTCATCCTGGTCCACAAGGACGCCGCCGACCCGGCCAAGTCCGCCGCCGTGCTCAAGTTCTTCGACTGGGCCTACAAGAACGGCGACACGCTCGCCACCGACCTCGACTATGTCCCGCTGCCGGACAACGTCGTCGAGCTGATCCACCAGGAGTGGAAGGACGTGAAGGGCAAGGACGGCAAGCCTGTCCTCAACATGTGAGCGTGGCGGGGAGGGGGTGAGAACCTCCTCCCTCGCTTCCGGGAACGCACCGCGCTACCACGCCCCCCTTCGCAGAGAACCGCGGATGCCCGCTTTGACCGAATCGATCGCCCTCGGCCGAACCCGTTCCGCGACCGCGCGGAAAGCGCCGAGCCGGAGCCTCGACACGCTGTTCCGGACCTGCTCGTACGGCGCGGCCCTGCTGGTGCTGCTCGTGCTCGCCGGCATCCTCGGCTCGATCCTGTACGGCGGCTGGCCCGCCTTCCGCGAGTTCGGCTTCGGCTTCCTGACCTCCAGCGCCTGGAACGTCGGGACCGAGCAGTACGGCGCCCTGGTCGCGGTGATCGGGACCGTCGCCTCCGCCTTCCTGGCCCTGCTGATCGGCGTGCCCGTCTCGCTGGGCATCGCGGTCTACCTCACCCAGCTCTGCCCGGGCTGGGCCCGCAAGCCGGTCGCCATGACGATCGAGCTGCTCGCGGCCGTGCCGAGCATCATCTACGGCATGTGGGGCCTGTTCGTGTTCGCGCCGCTCCTGGCGCGCTACGTCCAGATCCCGGTCTCGAACCTCGTGGAGGGCATGCCGATCGTCGGCACGCTGTTCTACGCCCGGGTGCCGTCGGGCGTCGGCGTGTTCACCGCCGGGATCATCCTGGCGATCATGATCGTGCCGTTCATCGCCTCGATCGCCCGCGACATGCTCGACCAGATCCCGACCGTGCTGCGCGAGAGCGCCTACGGGATCGGCTGCACCACCTGGGAGGTCGTGCGCCACGTGCTGGTGCCGCAGGCGGCCGTCTCGATCATCGGCGCGATCATGCTCGGCCTCGGCCGGGCGCTCGGCGAGACGATGGCGGTGACCTTCGTGGTCGGCAACGCCAACCGGCTCTCGGCCTCGATCTTCGACCCCAGCTCGACCATCGCGTCGCGCATCGCCAACGAGTTCAACGAGGCGGACGGCCTCCAGCTGAACGCGCTGATGGCTCTGGGCTGCATCCTGTTCGTGATCACCTTCGTGGTGCTCATCATCGCCCGGCTGCTGACGCGCCGCGTCCAGGCCGCCTGAGGAGCACGCGCGATGGTTTCCTCCAGCACGATCGCCCCGGCCGCACAGCGCCGCCCCGGCCGCGTCCGCCAGGGACGCCGTGTCGCCGACCGGACCCTGCGCGTCGCCTGCGCCGCCGCGACGGTGGTCGGCGCCCTGGTCCTCGGCTCGATCCTGGTGATGCTGATCGTCCAGGGCGTGCGCGGCTTCACGCCGACCCTGTTCACCAACCCGACCCCGGGCCCGGGCTCGGAGGGCGGCGGCATCGCCAACGCCATCCTGGGCAGCCTCGTTCTGACCGGGATCGGCATCCTGATCGCGACGCCGGTCGGCGTCATGGCCGGGACCTTCCTGGCCGAGTACGGGCGCGGCTCGAAGCTGGCCGCCCTCATCCGTTTCCTCAACGACGTCCTGCTCTCGGCGCCGTCGATCCTGATCGGCCTGTTCGTCTACACGCTGATGGTGCGGCCGATGGGCACCTACTCGGGCTGGGCCGGCGGCGTGGCGCTGGCGATCATCGCCGTGCCGGTGATCGTGCGCACCACCGAGGACATGCTGCGCCTCGTGCCCGGCACCCTGCGGGAGGCCGGCGCGGCGCTCGGCGCGCCGCCCTCGACGGTGATCATGAGCGTGACCTGGCGGGCGGCCTCGGCCGGCATCGTCACCGGCATCATCCTGGCCCTCGCCCGCATCGCCGGCGAGACCGCGCCGCTGCTGTTCACCGCGCTCAACAACAATTCCTGGTTCTCGGCCAACCTGATGGGCGGCGTCGCGAACCTGCCGGTGATGATCTACCAGTTCGCCCTCTCGCCCTACCCGAACTGGCAGGGCCTGGCCTGGGCGGGCGCGCTCCTGATCACCACCACCATCCTGGCGCTGTCGATCATCGCGCGCCTCGTGATCAAGCCGCAGGCCTCGCGCTGAGCCCCCTTTCGAGGACACGACGATGAACGCCGCCTCCGCGATCCCCACGGTCGAGCTGAACCGCAACCGCGCCGAAGAGGGCGGCCCCGTGCGGATCGCCGTCAAGGACCTGAACTTCTACTACGGCAGCTTCCACGGGCTGAAGGACGTCAACCTCAACTTCCACGACCGGCAGGTGACGGCGCTGATCGGCCCTTCCGGCTGCGGCAAGTCCACCCTGCTGCGCTGCTTCAACCGGATCTACAGCCTCTACCCGGAGCAGCGCGCGGAGGGCGAGATCCTGCTCGACGGCGAGAACATCCTCAGCCCCTCCGTCGACCTGAACGAGCTGCGCTCGCGCATCGGCATGGTGTTCCAGAAGCCGACGCCGTTCCCGATGTCGATCTACGACAACGTGGCCTTCGGCCTGCGCCTCTACGAGAAGCTGCCGAAATCCGAGCTCGACGGCCGGATCGAGGAATCCCTGCGCAAGGCCGCCCTCTGGGACGAGGTGAAGGACAAGCTCCGGCAGCCCGGGACCGGCCTGTCGGGCGGCCAGCAGCAGCGCCTGTGCATCGCCCGGACGGTGGCGCAGAAGCCGGAGGTGATCCTGTTCGACGAGCCGACCTCGGCCCTCGACCCGATCTCGACCGGCCGCATCGAGGAGCTGATCGAGCAGCTGCGCGACGAGTTCACCATCGTGATCGTCACCCACAACATGCAGCAGGCGGCGCGCATCTCGCAGTTCACCGCCTTCATGTATCTGGGGCAGCTCGTCGAGTTCGGTCCGACCAACCGCATGTTCATGAACCCGACGGAACGCCGCACGCAGGACTACATCACCGGCCGCTTCGGCTAGTCTGCCGGGCCGCTCCGGTCCCGGGACCGCCGCTCGCGTCTCCGGCGCGCCGGCGGGTCCCGCAAGCCTCCCGGAGGGCCGTCCCCGGGACTCCATCGAAGGATCCGCCATGCCCGGCCATATCGTCACCTCCTACGACACCGACCTGGAGAACCTGCGTCGCTCGATCTCGGAGATGGGCGGCGTCGCCGAGAAGATGACCGCGGAGGCGACCGACGCCCTCGTGCGCCGGGACGACACGCTCGCCCAGGCGGTGATCCTCGCCGACAAGCGCCTCGACGCGCTGCAGCGGGACATCGAGGAGCGCGCCGTGCTGCTGATCGCCCGGCGCCAGCCCCTGGCGATCGACCTGCGCGAGACCATCTCGGCGATCCGCGTCTCCGGCGATCTGGAGCGGATCGGCGACCTCGCCAAGAACGTCGCCAAGCGCGTGGTGGCGATCTCCGACCAGGCGCCGGCCCAGAAGATCGTGCTCGGCGTGCGCCACATGAGCGACCTCGCCGAGGGTCAGCTGAAGGACGTGCTCGACGCCTACGGGAGCCGCGACGTCCAGGCGGCCCACGACGTCTGGGAGCGCGACGGCGAGATCGACGCCCTGTACAATTCCCTGTTCCGCGAGCTCCTGACCTACATGATGGAGGATCCGCGCAACATCTCGTTCTGCACGCATCTCCTGTTCTGCGCGAAGAACGTCGAGCGCATCGGCGACCACACCACCAACATCGCCGAGACGATCCACTACCTCGCCACGGGCGAGACGCTGGCGGGTGACCGGCCGAAGAACGACGCGTCGAACTACGCGACCGTGGACGGCGTGCAGGCGCCGTGAGGCGCCAACCCCGGCGCCTTCCTGTGGGCGCGGCCGGGGTCACTCTCCGTGCGGGTTGAGGCGGGGCGGCGCCTCCTGCACCATCCGGTGACCGCCCGCAGAACGAGTTTTCGAACGTGAGCATGCAAGTCCTGATCGTCGAGGACGAGGAGGCCCTGAGCACGCTGCTGCGCTACAACCTGGAGGCCGAGGGCTTCCTGGTGGATTCGGCGGCGCGCGGCGACGACGCCGAGCTGCTCTTGGCGGAGCGGATCCCGGACCTCGTCCTGCTCGACTGGATGCTGCCCGGCCTCTCGGGGATCGAGCTGTGCCGCCGGATCCGGGCGCGCCGGGAGACCGAGCGCCTGCCGGTGATCATGCTCACCGCCCGCGGCGAGGAGGGCGACCGCGTCCGCGGGCTCGGCACGGGCGCCGACGACTACATCGTCAAGCCGTTCTCGGTCCCGGAGCTGCTCGCCCGGATCCGCGCTCTCCTGCGCCGGGCCAAGCCCGCCCACGTCTCGGACCGGCTGGCGGCCGGCGACCTGGAACTCGACCGCACCGGCCACCGCGTCCGCCGCGGCGGCGAGGAGCTGCATCTGGGCCCCACGGAGTTCCGGCTCCTGGAATTCCTGATGCTGGCGCCGGGCCGGGTCTTCTCCCGCGAGCAGCTCCTCGACGGGGTGTGGGGCCACGACGTCTACATCGACGAGCGCACCGTCGACGTCCATGTCGGGCGGCTGCGCAAGGCGCTGAACGGCCCGCGCCAGACCGACCCGATCCGCACGGTCCGGGGCTCGGGCTACGCCTTCGACGAGACCTTCTCGCTGGAGGCCTGAGGCGGCCTCACGGGCCGTCCGGATAGGACTTCGCTCCGGCGCACCGTCATCGCGAGCGCAGCGAAGCGACCCAGGGCGGCGGGACGCCTGTGAGCGTGGCGCTGCTGGGTCGCTTCGCTCCGCTCGCAAAGACGCTGGGACGGGCCCGCGAAGATTCGCGCGTCCCGACCTCCAGGGACTCAGCGCGCCAGCGCCGCGCTCCGGCCCGAGGCGGCCGGCACCGCCTCCAGCGCCGCCAGGACCGTCCCCTCGGTGAGGATCTGCGGCAGCACCTGGGGCTCTCCCGTCCCGGTATAGAGCAGGTAGAGCGGGACGCCGCTGCGCCCGTGCTTCTCCAGGAGGCGGGTGATCTCGGGGTTCTGGTTGGTCCAGTCGCCCTTCATGTAGGTCACGCCGCGCTCGGCCATCGCGGCCCGCACGGCCTTGGTGTTGAGCGAGGTCGCCTCGTTGACCGCGCAGGTGATGCACCACGCGGCGGTCATGTCCACGAAGACGGGGCGGTGCGCGTCGACCAGGGCGTCGAGGCGCGCCTGCGTGAACGGCTCGATCCCGTCGGCGGCGGCCTGCGCGGCCGGCGCGGCGCGGTCCCGGGGCAGGGTGACGGCGAGGGCCCCGACGGCGATCAGCGCCAGCGCGGCGGCGGCCTGCGCGACCCGGCCAGCCCGCGGCGGGGCGGCGCGGCCGTGCTCCCAGGCCCAGGCGGCGAAGCCCACGAGGACGAGGCCGATCAGCGCCGTCAGCAGCCCGCGCGGGTCGACCTGCTGCGCCAGCACCCAGATCAGCCACGCCACGGTGGCGTAGACCGGGAAGGCCAGCACCTGCTTGAGGGTCTCCATCCAGGCGCCCGGCCGCGGCAGCGCCCGCAGGGCCGGCGGCCAGAGGGTCAGGAGCAGGAAGGGCAGGGCGAGGCCGAGGCCGAGGCTCGCGAAGACGGCGAGCGCCACGCCGGCGCTCTGGGTCAGCGCGAAGCCCACCGCCGAGCCCATGAACGGCGCCGTGCAGGGCGTCGCCACCAGGGTCGCGAGCACGCCGGTGAAGAACGAGCCGCTCAGGCCGCCGCGCCGGGTGAGGCCGTCGCCGAGGCCGGCGAGCCGGCCGCCGACATGGACCGCGCCCGAGAGGCTCAGGCCCATCGCGAACAGCAGGTAGGCGAGCCCCGCCACGATGGCGGGCGACTGGAGCTGGAACCCCCAGCCGATCGCGGCCCCGCCGCTCTTCAGGCCGATCAGCGCGGCGGCGAGCGCCAGGAAGCTCGCCAGGACGCCGGCCGTGTAGGCGAGGCCGTGGAGCCGCAGCCGGGCCGGCCCCTCGCCCGCGTGCCGCACGAGGCCGAGCACCTTGATCGACAGGACCGGGAAGACGCAGGGCATCAGGTTGAGGATCAGGCCGCCGAGGAAGGCGAAGGCCGCGGCGGTCGCCAGCGTCAGCGCGTCGAAGTCGGCGGCGGCCGGCGCGGTCGCGGGCGGCGCGGTCGCGGCCGGCGCCGCGGCGGCCGGGAGGACCGGCTCGTCGCCGTACGCGAAGGCGAGCCGGCGGGTCCCGGCGGCGTCGACCGCCTCGACCGTCAGGACGCCGGGCAGCGCGGCGGGCACCGGGTCGGTCGGGCTGCTCCGGGCGAGGGTCAGGTGCAGGCCGGTCCCGTCGACGCTCATCACCTGCGCGGCGGCGTTGTCGATCGCCGTCTCGGCGTAGGGGAAGTACGCGGCGTTCCGGACCGCCTCGGGCTTGAGGCCGGCCGCGGCGAAATCGAGGCGCAGGGTGTCGCCCTGGCTCGACAGGCTCAAGGGCCAGAGCGCCGGCACGGGGAGCGCAGCGCGGGCGCGCGCGAACAGCGCGGCGTTGGCCGGGTCCGGCTCGGCCTTGCCGACCGGCAGGGTCAGGGCGAGATCGGCCGAGCCGGGCACGCACTCGGTCTCGCAGACGAGGTAAGTCAGCTTGGCCTGGATCCGCACCGGGTCGGCCGGGTCGAGGCTCGGCGGCGGCGTCACCGGGACGAGGAGCGTGACCTCACCCTCGTAGCCGTAGTTCATGAGAGTCGCGATCGGAATGCGCTCCGGCGCCGGCCACCGGATCGCGCCGGCGCTGAAGCCGGCCGGCAGGGTCCAGGTCACCTCCGGGGGCAGGCCGGAATCGCCCGGGTTGCGCCAGTAGACGTGCCAGCCGGGCTTGACCTGCATCCGCACCGCCAGCGTGAAGGGCTGCGCGCCGGCGACCGCGGCGGACTCGGCCACGAGGCTCGCGCGCACGAGGTCCGCGGGCGTGCGGAACCCCTGTGCCGCGGCGGCCGAGAGGCTCGCGGCGAGGGCCAGGATCAGGAGGACGAGGCGGCGGATCATGCTGTCCCTTCGCGCGCGGGGCGGTCGCGGTTTCACGCGCGGCGTGTCGGGCTCGGCGCGGGCGTTTCCATGGCGTCCGGTCTTACCATGGCGTCCGGTCTTACCATGGCGTCGGGTCTTACCACGGACCGCGTTCGGGATCCCCTGCGGCCGGCTCACCCCTCGAGCGGCGCCGTCGCCCGCTCGAGCCAGTCGCGCGTCGCGGTGTCGAGCCCGGGCGCCAGGGTCTCGCGGACCCTCGCATGATAGGCGTCGATCCAGGCCCGCTCCCCGGGCTCGAGCAGGTCCGGCCGGATCAGCCGGCGGTCGTAGGGAGCGAGCGTCAGCGTCTCGAAGCCGAGCATCGGGCGCTCCCCGCCCGCGATCGCGCGGGCCTCGACCAGGACGAGGTTCTCGATCCGGATGCCGTAGGCGCCGCGGGCGTAGTAGCCCGGCTCGTTCGACAGGATCATGCCGGGCTCGAGCGCCACCGTGCCGGTCTTGGCGATCCGCTGCGGCCCCTCGTGCACCGACAGGAAGGCGCCGACGCCGTGACCGGTGCCGTGGTCGAAGTCGAGGCCCGCCTGCCAGAGCGGTGCCCGCGCGAAGGCGTCGATCTGGGCGCCGGTCGTGCCGACCGGGAACACCGCCCGGGCGATGGCGACGTGCCCCTTCAGCACCCGCGTGAACCGGTCGCGCATCTCCGGGCTCGGCGCGCCGACCGCGACCGTCCGGGTGATGTCGGTGGTGCCGTCCGGGTACTGCGCTCCCGAATCGATCAGGAACAGCTCGCCCGACTGGACCGCCCGGTCCGTGGCGCGGCTCACCCGGTAGTGGACGATCGCGCCGTTCGGTCCGGAACCCGAGATCGTGGGGAACGAGACCTCGCGCAGGTCGCCGCCGGCGGCCCGGAAATCTTCTAGGGCCTCGACGGCGGCGATCTCGGTGAGGCCGCCGGCCACGGCCGCACCGTCGAGCCAGGCGAGGAAGCGCGCGACGCTCGCCCCGTCCCGGACATGGGCGGCGCGGGCGCCCGCGATCTCGGCGGCGTTCTTGACCGCCTTCATGCCGGTTATCGGGTCCTTGCCGACATCGGCCGTGCCGCCGGCAGCCTCGATCTTCTCCTTCACGGCGACGGCGCCGGTGGCCGCGTCGAGGCGGACGCGCGCGCCCGCCAGGGATGCCAGCCCGTCGTCCAGGTCCGCCCGCGGCAGGATCTCGGCGATCGGCGCGAGTTCCGCCCGCAGGGCCGGATCAACGTTCGGAGAGACGAGGTACAGCCGGGCCCGTCCCTCGCGCGGCAGGATGGCGTAACCCAGCGCCAGGGGCGTGTGGGCGACGTCGGACCCGCGCAGGTTGAAGGCCCAGGCCAGGTTGTGCGGGTCGGAGATCACCAGGGCATCGCAGCCGCCCTCGGCGAGCGCCGCCCGGATCCGGGCGAGCTTGTCGGCGGACGCCTCGCCGCACAGCGCGTCCGGATGGACCACCACCGGACCGGCCGGCGGCCGCGGCCGACCGGCCCAGACCGCGTCGACGAGGTTCGGCACCGCCCGCACGGTCCCGCCGGCGCGGGTCACGGCCCGCTCCAGGCGCGCCAGACCGTCCGGGGTGTGCAGCCAGGGATCGTAGCCGAGCACCTGATCCCGCCGCAGGTTGGCCCCGACCCAGGCCTCCGGCGTCGATTCGGCGAGCGGCACCACCGTGACGAGACCGGTATCGACCTGCTCGGGCGCCTGCAGGGTGTAGCGCCCGTCGACGACCAGCGCCGCGGGCTCCATCAGGATCACGGCCGTGCCGGCCGAGCCGGTGAAGCCGGTGAGCCAGGCCAGCCGCTCGGCGTCGGCGGGAACGTATTCCGACTGGTGCTCGTCGGCCCGCGGCACGACGAAGCCGTCGAGTCCGGTCTCGCGCAGCGCCGCCCGGAGGGCCTCGATCCGCTCGGCGCCCTTCCGGTGGCTCGGGTCGTCGAAGCTCTGGAAGCGCTGGCGCTGTCGGGACGGACGGGTCTCGGTCATGTGGCGAGCCTAGCGCCCGCCGCTCCCGCGTCGCAACACCCTGTTGTCATGAGAAAGAGGTTGGTGGGAGGTCGGTTGCGGTGCTTAAAGATCGTTAGCAATCTTATCACGCCGCGGATTCTCGCTTATTACTCAGACATGCCACGCCGCGTTTACTACCGGATCAGCGACAGACCCGACGGCCGCTTCGACGCCGTCGTGACGATCGAGCCCGACACGGTCGTCCGCCGCGACGGCTTCGATTCGCTCGCCGAACTCGAAGAGTGGATCGACGGCCTGCGCGCGCTGATGGCGGCGCTCGGCGCGCCGGTGTCGCAGGCGGACGCACCGGGGTCGCCGGCCGAGACCGCGGGCGCGCCGGACCGGCCGGGCCGGCTGCGCACCGCGCGCTGATCAGCCGTTCGTGATCGGCAGGTCCGGCGCCCGGTCCGCGGGTGCCCCGTCGTAGCCCTCGATCCAAGCCCGGCGCGCGGGCGAGTCGGCCGGATAGGGGCAGGCATCCTTGGGCCGCCCCTGCGCCCGGGCGCGGGCGCCCTCGGCGATGGGGTCAGCGGGCGGATCGTGGAGCGACGTCTGGCTCATGGCCGGACAACACGCCGGCGCGCGGGGAGTTCGGGGCGATGCCGCGCGGGTCAGCGCCGCGGACGCTGCGCCGCACCACCGCGCGCCAGGACCAGGGCGACCCACCCCTCGATCACGCCGCGCCGCACGAGGGAGAAGCCCTGGAGACGGTAGGCGGAGAGCACGCCCGGCACGTCGCGCTCGATCAGGCCGGACAGGACCAACACACCCTCGGTGGCGACGACCCGCGCCAGGGTCGGCGCCAGGAGCCTGAGTGGCCGGGCCAGGATGTTGGCGAAGACGAGATCGAAATGGCGCGGTCGGTCGGCGAGGCGGTGGCGGACCCCGGGCCCCTCGTAGAGCTTGAGATAGGGGCCGAGCCCGTTGGCGCGGGCGTTCTCGCGGGCCGTGCGCACGGCCTCCGCGTCGAGGTCGCCGGCCACCACCGGCTGCCGCAGGGCCTTGGCGGCCGCGAAGGCGAGGATCCCGGTTCCCGTGCCGACGTCGAGGACGTGGACCGGGCGCCAGCGCTTGAGTTCCGAGACCAGGGCGCGGAGGCAGCCCAGCGTCGTTCCGTGATGCCCGGTCCCGAAGGCGAGGGCGGCCTCGATCTCGATGGCCAGATCGTTGCCCCGGACCGAGTCGCGGTCGTGCGAGCCGTGGACGAGGAACCGGCCGGCCCGGACCGGCTTCAGGCCCTCCAGCGACGCGCGCACCCAGTCCTGCTGGTCGATCGTGCGGAACTCCGCCGCGTCGGCCGCGTCGCCGATGACCGGGCGGATCAACTCGCGGACGTAATCCTCGTCGGGGGCGTCCGCGAAGTAGGCCTCAAGCCGCCACGTGCGCCCGTCCTCGTCCTCGAAGGCCGCCACCGCGGTCTCCGTGGGATCGAACATCTCTCCGAGGAGGTCGGTCATCGCGCGGGCCGAGCGTTCGTCGGTCAGCAGACGCAGGACGTGGGACGGGCGATGGGGCGGCAGGCCTTCGAGCATGGTGCCCGGCTGTAACGCCGGGGCGCGCCGCAGCCCAGGGGCTGGCGCGAAAAAATCCGGGCCCGGCAAGGGTGGGGCCGCGGGGCAGGGCGGCGGAGCGGACCGGCGGCCCCGCCCGTTGTTGCCGGACGGTCACAAGCGCCAATACTTATCTTCTGCGCGACTCAAACCAGTGTCCACAGCCATCGCGTGTGCTTAAACAATCTCGGCTTACCCAAGGCCGGACCCTCAACTCGGGCGCGCCGCACTTCCCGGAGCGGCGCGCCTGTTTTGACAGACGATCGTGCTGCCATGACCGCGCCTCTCCTCATCAGCGTCGCCTTCGCGGCCGTGACCGCTGGCGCCGCCACGCTCTGGGCCTTGCTGGTCGCGAACGGCATGAACGGCATGCCGGAGGCGCGCCCGACCGAGCGGCACGACATCCGGACCTGGTGACGGCGCGACACCGATTCGCGCGAGCGGGCGCCCAGGAATGAGGCAGGTTGTTCGCGCGTTAACCAAATGATGTACGGCAGCTGCGGAACTGGCCGACTTGCGCGGCGTTTTTGCCGGCTTTTTACGTGAATCACGATTGAGCAAGGTGCGTACAGCGTGACCAAGTCTCGGCGTTCCGGCCCCCGCGGGCCTGTGGTCGTCAACGGCGCGGCCGTGCCTGCCCGACCACGCGAGCGTATCTTCGGCGGTCCCGCACCGGACGGGCCGCTCCCGGGCCATCTCCTCGTCCTGCTGAGCCGCCTCCACCGGGCCGAGGCCGAGCCCAAGGACCGGCCGGAGGCCAAGCTCGGCTGACGCGCGGTCACCCGGGTCGGCCGGGCCTTGGCCGACCGCCCGCGCGCGCCTATGATCCCCGTCGTTCCCCGCCGTATATAGCGGGTCGCGACCGGAGAGATCTGCGTGATGCCCCTGCCTCGACGGATCCTGGTCGCCTGCGGGCTCGCGGCGCTGGTTCTCGCGCCGACCGACAGGGCCGCGCGGGCGGACGAGCCGGTCGTCGTGTTCGCGGCCGCGAGCCTCAAGAACGCCCTCGACGACGCCGCGGCAGCCTGGACGAAGGCGACCGGCAAGACCGCGCGGATCTCCTACGCCGGCTCGAACGCCCTCGCGAAGCAGATCGAGGCGGGGGCGCCGGCAGACCTGTTCATCTCGGCCGACCTCGCGTGGATGGATTACGTCGACCGGGCCGGGCTGCTGAAGGCCGGCTCGCGGATCGACCTCCTGCGCAACGCCCTGGTGCTGATCGCCCCGGGGCCGAAGGACAGCGCCGCGGATCCGCAGGTGGCCCTGGCGCCGAACCTCGGCACCACGCTGACGCGGATGCTCGGCGGCGGGCGGCTGGCGATGGCGACGATCGACGCCGTTCCCGCCGGCAAGTACGGCAAGGCCGCCCTGGAGAAGCTCGGCGCCTGGGATGCCGTGAAGGGGCAGGTCGCCCAGGCCGAGAACGTGCGCGCCGCCCTCCTGCTGGTCGCCCGGGGCGAGGCGCCGCTCGGCATCGTCTACGCCACCGACGCGGCCGCGGACCCGAGCGTCCACGTTGTGGCGACCTTCCCGGCCGACAGCCACCCGCCGATCGTCTATCCGGCGGCGGTGACCCGGGAGTCGCGCAACCCGGATGCCGGGACGCTGCTCGGCTACCTGCGCGGCCCGGAGGCCCGGGGCTCCTTCGAGCGCCAGGGCTTCACGGTGGTCGCGCAGCCCGGCGCCAGCCAGTAGCGGCGCGCCGCCCCCTTGCTCGGGCTCACGCCGGACGAGTGGACCGCCGTCGGCCTGAGCCTGCGGGTGGCGACGGTGGCGACGCTCGCGAGCCTCGTGCCCGGCCTCGCCGTGGCGTGGCTGCTGGCGCGGCGCCGGTTTCCCGGCCGCGCCCTGCTGGACGGGCTGGTCCACCTGCCGCTGATCCTGCCCCCGGTCGTGACCGGCTACCTGCTGCTGCTGGCCTTCGGCCGGCGCGGCCCGCTCGGCGCGCCCCTCGCCGAGATCGGCGTGGTCTTCTCCTTCCGCTGGACCGGGGCGGCGCTGGCCTGCGCGGTGATGGGCTTCCCGCTCATGGTGCGGGCGATGCGGCTGTCGATCGAGGCCGTGGACCGGCGCCTGGAGCAGGCGGCCGGGACGCTGGGCGCGAACCCCTTCGCGGTGTTCCTGACGATCACGCTGCCCCTCAGCCTGCCCGGGTGCCTCGCGGGCGCCGTGCTGGCCTTCGCCAAGGCGATGGGGGAGTTCGGCGCGACCATCACGTTCGTCTCGAACATCCCGGGCGAGACCCAGACCCTGCCGTCGGCGATCTACACGCTGACGCAGGTTCCGGGCGGGGAGGGGCCGGCCCTGCGCCTCACCCTGATCTCGATCGCGCTGTCGGTCGCGGCCCTGCTGGTGTCGGAATTCCTGGCGCGGCGGGCCGGTCGGCGCCTGGGGGCGGGCTGAATGGCGACCGATCCGGGGCGGGACGCCCGCTCAGGCATACGCGTAGGGCCCGCCCTGCTGCAGGGCCCTCTGGTAGGCCGGACGGGCGTGGATGCGCGCGAGCCAGTCCGCGACGCGCGGGCCCGCGCCCGTGCCGCGCGCCGCGAAGGCCTCCAGCGGGAAGCTCATCAGGATGTCGGCCGCGGTGAAATCGGCGCCGCAGAAATACGGGCGGCCGGCGAGTTCCGTCTCCCAGAAGGCCGCGTGCCGGCGCAGGTCCGGATCGACGAAGCCCCGCAGCACCGTGTCGGCGATCCGCCGGACGAGGGGCCGCAGCGGCCAGGGACTGCCCGGCGCCAGCCGCCCGAAGACCAGCTTCAGCAGCAGCGGCGGCATCGCCGAGCCCTCGGCGTAGTGCGACCAGTAGACGTAGCGCCGCCGCTCCTCCGTCCCGGGCCCGGGCACCAGCCGCGCGCCGGCCAGATCCGTCAGGTAGGCGACGATCGCGCCGGTCTCGGCGACCACCGTCCCGCCGTCGGTGATCACCGGCGCCTTGCCCAGCGGGTGGACGGCCAGGAGTTCGGCCGGCGCGCGCAGGGTCCGCGGGTCGCGGGCGTGGCGGATCACGCGGTAGGGCAGCTCCAGTTCCTCCAGCAGCCAGAGCACGCGCTGCGAGCGGCTGTTCTCGAGGTGGTGGACCGTGATCATCGCGGGCAAGTCCGGGCCGGCGTCGGGACGCGCCGGGGCTCCTGTTACGCGAGTCTGTCCGCGTGAGCATCCAGGTCGACGTCCAGCTCCGGCGCGGCGCCTTCGCGCTCGCGGCCGCCTTCGAGGCCGGGCCGGGGCTGACCGCCCTGTTCGGGCGCTCGGGCTCGGGGAAGACCACGCTGATCGACCTGATCGCCGGCCTCGCGCGGCCGGACCGGGGCCGGATCGTCGTCGGCGGCACCCCGTGGGTCGACACCGCGTCCGGCCTGGTGCTGCCGTCGCACCGGCGCCACGTCGGCGTGGTGTTCCAGGACGCGCGGCTGTTCCCGCATCTCAGCGTCCGGACCAATCTCGGCTACGGCCGGGTCTTCGCGCGGCGCCGCGCCGACCCGGCGGCCTTCGCGGCCGTGACCGACATGCTCGGCATCGACCATCTCCTCGACCGGCGGCCCGCCGGTCTCTCGGGCGGCGAGCGCCAGCGGGTGGCGATCGGCCGAGCGCTGCTGGCGAGGCCGCGCCTCCTGCTGATGGACGAGCCCCTCGCGGCCCTGGACGAGGCCCGCAAGGCCGAGATCCTTCCCTACATCGAGCGCCTGCGCGACGAGGCCGGCGTGCCGATCCTCTACGTCAGCCACGCCGTCTCCGAGGTGGCCCGGCTCGCCAACACGGTGATCGTGCTGGAGGCCGGGCGGGTGGCCGCCGCCGGCCCCGCGGAGACGATCCTGCGCCGCGCCGATCTCGTGCCGATCCACGAGGCCGAGGCCGGCGCGCTCCTCGACATGGTCGTCGAGGCCCTCGACGCCGCCACCGGGCTCACGCGCCTGACGGGCGCCGCCGGGAGCCTGCTGGTGCCGGGCCTGTCGCGCCCGGCCGGGACGCGGCTGCGGGTGCGCATCCCCGCCCGCGACGTGCTCGTCGCCACCGAGCCTCCCCGCGGCCTCAGCGCCCGCAACGTGCTGGCCGGCCGGATCTGCGGCTTGACGGCCGCGGGCGCCGAGACGGCGGTGGAGATCGACTGCAACGGCGCCCGTCTCGTGGCGCGCGTGACCGGCGCGGCCGTCCGCGAACTCGGCCTCGCCCCGGGGCGCGAGGTCCACGCCATCGTCAAGAGCGCGTCCTTCGATCCGGCGGGGATCGGCCTGCTGCGGCCTCCGCGGGCGATCTGAGACCGCGACGCGGCTCGGCGCGACGAGCCCGGGAGGCGCACCCGGGGCGCAGACCACTCGCTTTGGTTGTAGAATTGAGCATTAAAACAACCATTAGTTAGAACATCGCCGCCACGATGGATCGTGCAGTGGTCGTGCTGCGCGAGTCGCGGAGGGCGATGCGATGGGCATGCGGCGCTTGCGCCGGCGGAGTGCGCCGAACGGGTGGACCTGCCGGCGCGGTAGTTCCGCGGTGGAGTTCGCCCTCGTGGCGCCCGTGCTGTTCCTGCTCTTCGCCGGGATCGCGGTGTTCGGGATCTGCCTCGGCGCGGCCCACAACCTCCGCCAGATCGCCGCCGAGGCGGCCCGCGCCTCCGTGGCCGGCGTCACGGATGCCGAGCGCGCGAATCTCGCCCAGTCCATGGTGAACCGGAGCCTGAGCGCCGGCGCGATGTTCCGGCCGGGCAGCATCGTCGTGCAGGTCGGGCCGGATCCCAGCGACGCGACGGTGTACACGGTCACCGTCACCCTCGACGCCAACACGCTCGGCATCAACGCCTTCGCGCGCCTGCTGCCGATGCTCCCGACCGTGCTGCGCAGCACCGTCAGCGTCCGGAAGGGCGGCCTGTGATCGGCCGGGGCGGGCGCCTGCGCCGCTTCGGGGCCGCGCGCGGCGGCAACGTCGCGATCCTGGTGGCGCTCGGCAGCGCGATGCTGATGGGGGCGGGCGCGGTCGGGATCGATCTCGGCCTGGTCTTCCAGGCGCGGCGCAAGGCGCAGGGGGCGGTGGACATCGCCGCCATGCTGGCGGCCGTCGATCCGAGCCAGGCCGACACGGTCGCCCGCCGCTCCCTCGGCGACAACGGCTACGGCGCGGCGACCGCCACGGTCGCGCCCGGCAGCTACGACGCGAGCACCAAGGGCGTCGCCCCGGGCGGCCGGTTCAGCGCCGGCGGCAGCCCGGCGAACGCGGTGCGGGTCGGCCTCGCGACCTCGGTCCCGGTGACCTTCGGCCGGGCGATCGGCCTGCCCGCCGCGGTGCCGCTGCGGGTGACCGGCACCGCCGCGAGCGCGCAATTCGCCGCCTTCACGATCGGGTCCGGCACGCTGAAGCTCGACGGCGGCATC
This sequence comes from Methylobacterium sp. 13MFTsu3.1M2, assembly GCF_900112625.1. Classification (NCBI taxonomy): domain Bacteria; kingdom Pseudomonadati; phylum Pseudomonadota; class Alphaproteobacteria; order Hyphomicrobiales; family Methylobacteriaceae; genus Methylobacterium; species Methylobacterium sp. 13MFTsu3.1M2. Next base: position 108,698 of record NZ_FOMM01000016.1, on the reverse strand, counting down.
GCCAACGCCCTGCTCGGCGCGCTGCTCGGCGCCAAGCTGTCGCTCAGCGTCAGCGACTACGATGCCCTGGCCAGCGCCCGCGTCGACGGGCTGCGCGTCCTCGACGCCCTCGGGGCGAGCCTCAACATGCAGGCCGCGAACTACACCGACATCGTTCAGGCGAATGCCAGCGTCGGTCAGATGCTGATGGCGCTCCGGGTCGCCGCGGCGGACAACGGCAGCGCGGTGTCGGCCCTGTCGGGGATCCTCAACGCCCTGCCGAATGCCGGAAACCTCGTCGCGATCGGCCAGGTGGACGGGCTCGGCGACGCCGCCGCGCTGGCGCCGCCGCGGGGCTTCGCCGGCCCCTCGCTCAACGTGCTGAACCTGCTGGGCGCGGCCGCCTCCCTGGCGAACGGCCAGAATCAGGTGGCGATCGATCTCGGAGCCACGGTGCCCGGCCTGCTCTCGACCCGCCTGACCCTGGCGATCGGAGAGCGCAAGCGCAGCTCCGGCTGGGTCCGGCCGGGCAGCCGGAACGCCACCGTGCAGACGGCGCAGACCCGGCTGCTGATCGAGACCACCGTCACGGCGCTCGGGCTCGGAACCATCACCCTGCCGGTCTACGCGGAGGTGGCACCGGCGCAGGCGACCCTGCGGTCGCTCAGCTGCGCCGGGTCCGGCGGACGCAAGGTCACCCTCGACGCGCAGACGGGACTGGCGACGCTGGCGATCGCGCAGGTGCCGCGCACCGCGATCAACGGGGGCAGCGCGAGCCCCGACCTGTCGCAGCCCGCGCCCCTGGTCACGGTGCTCGGGATCACCGTCTCCGGGCGCGCCCTGGCGACGCTCGGCACCGGATCGCAGACCCTCGTGTTCTCGGACGCGGACATCGCCAACCACACGGTTCGCACGGTCGCCTCGGGCAACCTGACCCAGTCGCTCACCGGCAGCCTGCTGCGCAATCTCGTGCTGAGCGTCGGCGACGTCGGCGTGCCGCCGCTGATCCAGTCGACCCTGACGACCGCCCTGGGCACCGTGACGCCGGGTGTCGACCTCGTGCTCGACACCGTCCTGCGCAGCCTCGGCCTGCGTCTGGGCTACGCCGACCTCGAGGTCGACGGCACCCTCTGCAACCAGGCCGTGCTGGTGCAGTGAGCCGGGCCGGACGGCCCGGCAGAGCCCCGACAGGACGCGGCAGCCCCGCTCAGTGGCCGCCGCGGCGCGCACCGGTCGTGGAGGCCTTGGCGATGCGCCGTCCGAGGTGCAGCAGCAGCATGTCGATCAGGAGTTGAAGCTCGGAATCCGCCACCCCCTCCAGGGCGTCGCGGCATTCGAGAGCGCGGTCGACCGCCTGGGTGAGCGCGTCCGCGGGCTCGGGCATCGCGCGCGTCGCCGACGGCTCGTCGGTCACGTCGATGATGACACCGTGCCCGAGGCGCCGGCTCGACGCGCCCGGCGGGATCCGGCCACGATCGAGGATCCGGCGGACCTGCCCCGAGGGCGACAGCGTCCGGTACTCGGCCACGAACAGGCCGCCGCGCTCGCGCAGAGCCTTGAACTGCCGCACCACGGCCGGCCGATCCTCGGGATGGACGCAGGCCTTGGCGACCGAGAGCGGGAGGGGGCGCCCGGCGAGCCCGGCATCCCCGGCCAGCACCTCGGCGGCGCCGGCATCGAGGACGCACCGCTCGGCGCGCGGCGACCACGACCACGCGCCGATGATCCCGGAGGCGTCGAGGGCGGCCGAGAGGTCGACCGGCCGAGGGCGGGGGCCCTGGATTGCGTCGGCCATCATGGGCGAACTCCGGTTCCAGCGCGCACCGTGCCCGCCTTCGTCGGAGACATACAACCGCTGATGGAATTAATGAGCAGTTAACTCAACTCGATAGCCCGTGAAGCATCAACGGCATTCCCCTGCGCGGACGGCGGAATCCCGATCGTCGGGCCGCCGGGCCGCGCCGATCGGGGCCGGGATCGACCCGCTCAGGTTGCAATCGCGGTCGCGTCTCAGCCGAGCTGCGTGAGCAGCGTGAAGGCGCCGAAAATCAGGACCGCCCCCACCGAGGCGGCGAGCAGGATGAGCGCCGCGCGCGATTCCCGCATCTCCGGTGACATGGCGCCCTCCCTTCGCGGCCCGCGTTGGCTCGCGGGCGAGTTCCGTCAGGATTCGCACCGGCCGGCCGCGCTGTCGACGGCCGAACGGGCTCGCGCGGCGACATCGCCCGCCATCCGGAAAGTCCCGGAGGGCGGGGACGGCGCCCGGCGTCAGGCCGCGGTGCGGCGCTCGACCATCCGCGCCAGGAAGGCGCTGCCGATCGGGATGATCGAGTCGTCGAAGTTGTAGCCGGCATTGTGCAGGCCGGGCCCCGGATTGGCGCCGAGCCAGACATAGGCGCCGGGGACCGCCATGGTCATGTCGGCGAAGTCCTCGCTGCCCATCTTGGGCACGACGTTCGACTCGACCTTGTCGGCGCCCAGGAGCTCGGTGGCGACCTCCGTGGCTGCGGCCGCCTGCGCGGGGGCGTTCTCCAGGACGGAGAACACGTCCTGCAGGTCGACCGTGACCTCGGCGCCGTAGGCGGCGCCGAAGCCGGCCGCCAGCTCGCGCATGCGGGTTCCGGCGAGCGCCCGGATCTCCTTGTCGAAGGTGCGGATCGTGCCGGCGAGATGGGCCGTCTCGGGGATCACGTTGTAGGCGGAGCCCGCCTCGATCCGGGTGATCGACAGGACGATGGACTTCAGCGGGTCGGCGTTGCGCGACACGATCGACTGGAGCGCCTGGGCGAGGCCGGAGGCGATGATGATCGGGTCGACGCCCCGGTGCGGCTGGGCGGCGTGGATGCCCTTGCCGCGGATGTGGATGTCGAAGAAGTCCGCCGCCGCCATGATCGGCCCCGGCCGGAGCTTGATCATGCCGTGGCCGCCGCCGGGCTGGTTGTGCAGGCCGTAGATCTCGTCGCAGGGGAAGCGCTCGAACAGGCCGTCCTTCAGCATGGCCCGGGCGCCGCCGCGGCCCTCCTCGGCCGGCTGGAACACGAACACCGCGGTGCCGTCGAAATCGCGGGTCTCGGCGAGGTAGCGCGCCGCGCCGACCAGCATGGTCGTGTGCCCGTCATGGCCGCAGGCGTGCATCTTGCCCGCGTAGGTCGAGCGATAGGGGAGGTTGGTCTCCTCCTCGATGGGCAGGGCGTCCATGTCGGCGCGCAGGCCGATGCGCTTGCCGTTGTCGGTGCGGCCCTTGAGCAGGCCCACCACCCCGGTGCCGCCGACGCCGCGATGCACCTCGCAGCCGAACGTCTCGAGGAGGTCGGCCACGATGCCGGCCGTCCGGACCTCCTCGAAGCCGAGCTCCGGATGGGCGTGCAGGTCGCGGCGCAGGGCCGTCAGCTCGTCGGCGTAGGTCTTGATGCGGTCGATCGGGCTCATGACTCGGCACTCTCGGGGGGGGACGTGTTGGGAGAGGGTTCGGACGGCGGCGCGCCGTCGCGGGCGTCGCCCGCGTCCGCGCGCCGGAACGGCGTCAGCGTGTCGAGGACGTCGACCGCCTCGGCGACGTGGGCGCGCTCCCGCTGCAAGTAATCGGCCACCGCGCGGCGCAGCGCCGGGTCGGCGATGTCGTGGGCCGAGTGCATCAGGACCGGCCGGTAGCCGCGGGCGAGCTTGTGCTCGCCCTGGGCACCCGCCTCGACCCGCTTCAGGCCCCGGGCGATCGCGAAGTCGATCGCCTGGTAGTAGCAGACCTCGAAATGGAGGAAGGGGTGGTCCTCGATGCAGCCCCAGTTGCGCCCGTAGAGCGCGGTATCGCCGATGAGGTTGATCGCCCCCGCGATGTAGGCGTCCCCGCGCTTCGCCATCACGAGGAGCACCCGGTCGGCCATGCGCTCGGACAGGAGCGAGAAGAACCGGCGGTTGAGGTAGGGCCGCCCCCACTTCCGCGAGCCCGTGTCCATGTAGAAGGCGTAGAACGCGTCCCAGTGGGCCTCGGTGATGGCCGCGCCGGTCAGGTGCTCCACGGTGATGCCCGGCGCCAGGGCGTCGCGGCGCTCCTTGCGGATGGTCTTGCGCTTGCGCGAGGCGAGGGCGGACAGGAAGTCGTCGAAGGTCGCGTAGCCGTCGTTCTGCCAGTGGAACTGCTGGTCGGTGCGCTGCAGGAAGCCGGCCGCGCCGGCCCGCTCCCACTCCGGCTCGCGCATGAAGGTGACGTGGATCGAGGAGGCCTTGGTCTCGCCCCGCAGGGCCCGCAGGCCCGCGACGAGGCCGGCCGTGGCCTCGTCGGGATCGGCCCCCGGGGCGATCAGGAAGCGCGGCCCGGTCACCGGCGTGAACGGCACGCTGACCTGGAGCTTGGGGTAGTAGGCGCCGCCAGCCCGCTCGTAGGCGTCGGCCCAGCCGTGGTCGAAGACGTACTCGCCCTGGCTGTGCGATTTCAGGTAGCAGGGCGCGACGCCGAGGCGGACGCCGTCGCGCTCGACCGAGACGTGGAGCGGCAGCCAGCCGGTCCTGCGCGAGACGCAGCCCGAATCCTCCAGCGCCGACAGGAAAGCGTGCGACAAGAAGGGGTTGTGGGTCTCGTCGCCCGCCGCCAGGGTCTCGGGCGAGAAGGCGCAGGCATCCCATTCCGCCGCGCCGATCTCCTTCAATCCGGGAAGCGCCCGCACGGTCAGTGCGGCGGTCTCCGGCGTCGGCCCGGGTGCTTGCTTCATGGGCCGGACTCTAGCCCCTGACCGGCCGGGGGCAAGCGGGCGGATGCGCGCGGCGACCATGGCAGCGTTGTCAGACGGCCGCCGACGTCACCCGCCCCGCGCTTTCGCGCGGCCTCCAGGACGGCGCGCGGCGACGCGCGCGCGCTCCGAACCGGGCGGCGCCGTCGCGGCCCGCGCTCACTCGCCGAGGCGGCCGACGCACGACACGTCGTCCGCTTTGCAGTCGAGGTATCCCTTCAGGACCTTGATCCGCGCGTCGGTCAGCCCCTTCAGGCAGCCGTTGTACTCCATCGCGTAGGCCGAGCCCCCGTCGAGACCCATGGTCTCGAGGAAGCAGGTCGCGTCCCGGTACGACAGCCAGGCCTTCTGGGCGCCCCGCAGGGCGTCCTTCGTCTTCGGGCCGATCTTCTTCATCAGCTGCCCGTAGACGGCGTTCAGCGCCGTGTCGGCGGCCCGGTAATCGGCAGCCGCGCAGGCGTTGAGATCCGCCTGGGTCGTGCCCGCGCACGGGTCGGCCGCCGAAGCGGGCGCCGGGCAGAGCAGGGTGGCGGCGAGGGCGAGGCCCCCGCAGAGCCGCGCGAAGCGGGCGCGGGCGTCACTCGAAGCGGTCATGGCGATCTTGGTCGGACAGAATCGGACAGGGCGTAGGAAAATTTACGGGGCGAAGCCCTCGAACACCATCTGGTCCGCGTGCGCGGCCGCGCGGGCGCGCTGCTCCGCATTCCGGACCGTCCAGGTCATGACGGGGATCTGACCGAGCAGCCTGCAGAGGTAGGTCGGCGCGCAGGGCAGGTCGTCCACCCGCCAGGACAGGAAGTCGGGCCGCGTCTCGGCGAGGTGCAGCAGGTCGGAGAGGGACCGGCGGAGCGAGGGGGTCAGGGCCGCGTAGACCGGGTCGTCCTGCGTCGTCTCCGCCACGATGCCCCGCGGGATCGCGGCGGGGCAGAGGTCGCGCAGGGCCGCGACCACCTGCGGGTCGAAGGATTTCAGCGCCACCGGCCCGTCATAGGCGGCGGCCACTTCGGCGGCGCGGGTCGCGAGCCGCAGGTCGCCGTCGTAGCGGGACTTCACCTCGATCACCACCGGCACCGCCCCGGCCACCGCCGCCAGGAAGGCCGGCAGCGTCGGGATCGTCTCCGCGGACCCGGCGACGGCGAGCGTCCCGAGTTCGGCGGCCGACCGGTCGGCCAGAGCCGCATTCGCCCCGGTCAGGCGCCCGAGCGCGGCGTCGTGGAAGACCATCGCCTCGCCGTCGGCGCTGAGCTGGACGTCGCACTCGATGGCGAAGCCGCCCGCGACGGCCGCCCGGGCCGCCGCCAGCGTGTTCTCCGGCCGGCCCGCCGCGCGGTCGTGCAGGCCGCGATGGGCGATCGGCCGCGCGGTGAGCCAGTCGGGGGCGGCCACCGTCAGCGGACCTCGAACATCGCCTCGACCTCGACGGCGGCGTCGAGGGGCAGCTCGGCCACGCCGACGGTGGAGCGCGCGTGGCGCCCGCGGTCGGCGAGGAGCTCGACCATCAGGTCGGAGGCGCCGTTCATCACCCCGGCCACGGCCGAGAAGCCCGGCGCCGCGTTGATGAAGCCGCCGAGCCGCACGCACTGCACCACCGCGCGGTCGAGGTCGCCCACCGCGGCCTCGAGCTGGGCGAGGACGTTGAGCGCGCAGAGGCGCGCGGCCGCCTTCCCGGCCTCGGCCGAGACGGTGCCGCCGACCTTGCCCTTGTGCTCGGCCGCGATGGCGCCGTCCGCGCCGAAGCAGACTTGGCCGGAGATCACCACGAGGTTGCCGGTGCGCACGAACGGCACGTAGTTGGCGACCGGCGCCGCCGCCTTCGGCAGGGTCAGGCCCAGCGCCGTCAGGCGTTCCTTGATCGAGCTCATCGGGGTCTCCCAGGTTCCTGCGAATCCGCGGGAGCAGGAGCACGGCCGCCCCCCGCGGCGCAAGGGCCGCCGCCGCGAAGGCCGGGATCGCGGCCCCGCGATCGCCTGCGGCCCGGGTCGGGACCGCCGCAGATTCACCGTCGCGATCGGCCTTCCCGGTGCCGCGCGCAGGGCTGCCCGGCGGGCCCGCCGGGCACTGAAACGTTGACAGGCGGCGGCTCTTTCATAGTAATCGCGCGCGTGCCGCCCAGGACTGAGGCGGCACTTTCATTTGGAGCCGGCTCAACGCTCGCTCCGGGATCCTGCGTGAAACGGAGATGGGACCCGTGACGTCAGCCCTTCTGCCGACCTACGTCCGTGCGCCGCTCGCCTTCGAGCGCGGCGAGGGCGCCTGGCTCGTGACGGAGGGCGGGGAGCGATATCTCGACTTCGGCGCCGGCATCGCGGTGAACGGCCTCGGCCACGCGCACCCGCACCTCGTCGGCGCGCTGACCGAGCAGGCGGGCAAGATCTGGCACACCTCGAACCTGTTCCAGATCCCGGGCGGCGAGCGCCTCGGGCAGCGCCTCGTCGACGCGACCTTCGCGGACGTGGTGTTCTTCTGCAACTCGGGCGCCGAGGCGAACGAGGCGGCGATCAAGATCGCCCGCAAGTACCACGCGGCCGGCGGGCAGCCGGAGCGCTACCGGATCGTCACCTTCGCGGGCGCCTTCCACGGGCGGACGCTGGCGACGCTCGCGGCCGGCGGCCAGCAGAAGTACATCGAGGGTTTCGGTCCGAAGGTCGAGGGCTTCGACCAGGTCCCGGCCGGCGACTGGGCGGCGCTGGAGGCGGTGATCGGGCCGGAGACGGCGGCGCTGATGATCGAGCCGATCCAGGGCGAGGGCGGCGTGCGGGAGATCCCCCACGCGGACCTGCGCCGGCTGCGCGAGATCTGCGACGCCAACGGCCTCCTGCTGATCATGGACGAGGTCCAGACCGGCGTCGGCCGCACCGGGCGGCTGTTCGCGCACGAATGGTCCGGCATCACCCCGGACATCATGAGCGTCGCCAAGGGCATCGGCGGCGGCTTCCCCCTGGGCGCCTGCCTCGCGACCCGCGAGGCCGCGCGCGGCATGACGGCCGGCACGCACGGCACCACCTTCGGCGGCAACCCGCTCGCAATGGCGGTGGGCAACGCCGTGCTGGACGTCGTGCTCGAGGAGGGCTTCCTCGCGCGCGTCGCCCGCTCCGGCCTGCTGCTCAAGCAGAAGCTCGCGGCCCTGCGCGACCGCCACCCGCACGTCATCCAGGAGATCCGCGGCGAGGGGCTGATGCTGGGCCTCAAGCTCGGCGTGCCGAATACCGACTTCGCCGCCGCCGCGCGGGACGCGCACCTGCTGGTGATCCCGGCGGGCGACAACATCGTCCGCCTGCTGCCGCCGCTGACCATCGGCGAGGCCGAGATCGACGAGGCGGTCCGCCGCCTGGACGCGGCGGCGTCCGGCTTCGAGGCCGTGCGCGGCGCGGCCGAGTAGGATCGATCCACGAGTTTGAGAACACCGCCCTCCGGACCCCGGAGGGCGGCCCGAAGCATTTCCGGGCGCGGTCGATCCCGCCGCGCGTGACGGAGATGCCCCTGCCAGGAGGTAGAGTGCGGTTCATGATCAGGTGATCGTTGAGCAGACTCTAGTTATTGTGACGCGATGAAAGCCCAGATTGACGGCCGGGCACAGGCCCCGGCCAAGCACCTGAACGGTGCCGGCCCTCGCCATTTCCTCGATCTCAAGGATTTCTCCGGGGCGGAGCTGCGCCGGGTCCTCGATGCCAGCGCCGCCATCAAGGCGCGCCGCCGCAAGGGCGAGCTGGCCGCCGAGCGCCCGCTCACCGGAAAGACCCTCGCCATGGTGTTCGACCGGCCCTCGACCCGCACCCGCGTGTCCTTCGACGTGGCGATGCGCGAGCTCGGCGGCGAGACCCTGATGCTCACCGGCTCCGAGATGCAGCTTGGCCGCGGCGAGACCATCGGCGACACCGCGCAGGTGCTCTCGCGCTTCGTCGACGCGATCATGATCCGCATCCTCGACCACGGTCAGATGCTGGAGCTGGCCGAGTACGCCACCGTCCCGGTGATCAACGCCCTGACCAAGGTCTCGCACCCGTGCCAGATCATGGCCGACGTGCTGACCTTCGAAGAGCATCGCGGGCCGATCCGGGGCCGCAAGGTCGCGTGGTCGGGCGACTCGAACAACGTGCTGGCGAGCTGGGTCCACGCGGCCGCGCGCCTCGACTTCACGCTGAACATCGCGAGCCCGCCGGAACTCGCGCCGCCGCCGGCACTCCTCGCCTGGGCGCAGCAGGAAGGTGCCGACATCCACGTCACCACCGACGCCTTCGCGGCGGTGGACGGTGTCGATGCCGTGGTCACCGACTGCTGGGTGTCGATGGGCGACGACGACGAGGCGCACCGGCACAACCTGCTCAGCCCCTATCAGGTCAATGACAAGCTGATGGCGGCGGCGGATCCGGGCGCGATCTTCATGCACTGCCTCCCCGCCCACCGCGGCGAGGAAGTGACGGCCGAGGTAATGGACGGCCCGCGCTCCGTGGTGTTCGACGAGGCCGAGAACCGTCTGCACGCGCAGAAGGGCATCCTGGCCTGGTGCCTGGGCGCCAACGGGCTCTGACGTCGCGGTCACGTCCGGCCTCGCGCTGGCGGGGTCGGCGCACCATATGGGCTTGAGCGGGCGGCCCGTGCCGCCCGTCTCCCCATCACGGCCGCCGGAAGGCGGCATCCCGGCGACGAACGGAGCGCGCTGCGCCGCCGCTCCCGCTCGGGCTGGACGGGGTGAGGGATCCGATCGCTCCGCCAAGGTCATCGCCTCACGCCGCCCGGCCTCCGGGAGGACGGATCCACGCTTCGTCGGCACGAGACGCCGGACGCATCGATCGGAGAGGGCATGACCTCAGGAACGCAGTCGCACCCCCAGTCGCCATCCCAGCCGCAGGCCCAGAATGCCGGCAACGGCCACGCCGGTGCGGACGACGCCGTGCTGCCCTTCGCCGTCGAGGCGCTGGACGTGCGCGGCCGCGTCGTCCGGCTCGGCCCCGCCGTGGACACGATCCTGCGCCGCCACGGCTATCCGGACCCGGTGGCGCGCCTCCTCGGCGAGGCCGCGGCGCTGACGGTGCTGCTCGGCTCCTCGCTCAAGTTCGAGGGCCGGTTCCAGCTCCAGACCAAGACCGACGGTCCGGTCGCGATGATCGTGGTCGATTTCGAGGCCCCGGACCGGCTGCGCGCGACCGCGCGGTTCGAGCCGGAGCGGGTCGCCGCCCTCGGCACCGGCCCGCTCAAGGATGGCGAGCTGATCGGCACCGGTCACCTCGCCATGACCATCGACCAGGGCACCACCGCGAGCCGCTACCAGGGCGTCGTCGCCCTCGAGGGCCAGAGCCTGGAGGAGGCCGCGCACCAGTATTTCCGCCAGTCGGAACAGATCCCCACGCAGGTGCGGCTCGCCGTGGCCGAGGCCGTGGAGGAGGGGGCCGGGCGCTGGCGGGCCGGCGGCCTGCTCGTGCAGTTCCTGCCGCAATCGGTCGACCGGGCACGCCTCGCCGACCTGCCCCCGGGCGACATCCCGGAGGGCCACGCGCATCTCTCGGGGGAAGCGCCGGAGGACGACGCCTGGGTCGAGGCCCGCTCGCTGGTGGCGACCATCGAGGATCACGAGCTGGTCGATCCGAACGTCTCCAGCGAGCGATTGCTCTACCGGCTGTTCCACGAGCGCGGGGTGCGGGTGTTCGACCGCCAGCCCGTCCAGGAGACCTGCCGCTGCTCGCGCGAGCGCGTGATGGGCATGATCCGCTCGTTCACGCCGCAGGAACGGCACGACATGGTGGCGGATGACGGGCGCATCGTCATCACCTGCGAGTTCTGCTCCCGGCGCTACGACCTCGATCCCCAGGAGGTCGAGGCCGAGATCGCCGGACAGCCCGGCCAGTAGAGCGCAGGACAGCGGGCCTGCGGACCAGCATGCCCGCGTCTACGGCCAAGCTTTTCCGCGCGAAACGCACGAAGATCGGTATTCGTTGCGTAAATTTTTGATCCCTCCAGGCTGAACCGTTTCGCGACCTTTGACGTTGCGTCGCAGATTCAACATTGGAGGGTACGCCATGCGGAAATTATCGATCGGATTGGCCGCGCTGCTGATCAGCACCTCGGCCTACGCCCAGCAGGGTGGCGCCGATCGCGGCGCCGGGATGGGCGGTCGCGGCGGTCAGGGTGGCGCCGAGTCCGGCATGAAGGCCGGTGGCGGCGAGCGCGGCGGCATGCAGGGCGGCGCCCAGGGTGGCATGCAGGGTGACATGAAGGGCGGCCGCCAGGCGACGTCCGAGCGCTCCGGTGCCGAGGCAGGCCGGTCCGCGCAGGGCCGCGAGGCCGGCGGCGAGGGCCGCACGGGCCAGGATCGCATGGCTCAGGACAAGGACCGGGCCGGCGCCGAGCGGGGCGACCGTCGCGGTGATCGCGCCGACCGCGACGAGCGCGGGGATCGCGACGGCGCGCGCGCCGATCGCGGTGACCGTCGCGGTGACCGCCGCGCCGACCGCGCCGATTTCCGGGGCCGGACCGACGTGAGCCGGACGGATGTCCGGTCCGAGCGGGTCGAGGGCGGCTTCCGCCGCGAGGGCCGCTACGTGTTCATCGGCGGTCGCCGGGTGGTCTACGGCTCGCCGGAGTATCGCCGCCTGATCGTCACCGAGAACCGCGGCCCGCGCGCGCGCTACGTCGTGATCCGCGGCCAGCGCGTGCTCTACGGTTCGCCCGAGTACCGCCGCCTCGTCAGCGTCCGAGAGACCGGCCCGCGCGAGCGCTACGTCGTCATTCGCGGCCAGCGCGTGGTGTACGGCTCCCCCGAGTACCGCCGCCTCGTCTCCGTCCAGGAGGACCGCTTCGTGACGATCCGCGGCCAGCGGGTGCGCTACGGCTCCGCCGAGTACCGGCGCCTGAGCGGCGGCGGTGCGGTCAGCGCGAGCTTCCGCTCCGAGCAGCGCGCCGGCGCGCGCTTCGACAACCGCGGCGAGCGCGACGGCATCCGCAACGCGTCGCGGAACGAGGGCCGCAACGAAGGCCGGATGGACCGGAACGACCGCGGCCAGGATCGCGGGATGGACAAGGCCTCCCGTCAGCAGGAAGGCAAGAACGACGGCATGCGCAACAGCGACATGCGCGGCGGCCAGCAGGACGGCATCCGGAACGCGTCGGATCGCGGCGGCCAGCAGGGCGGCATGAAGGCCGGCGCCGAGGGCGGCCGGACGGGCGGCGCGGAGCGCGGCGGCATGAGCGGCGGCAGCGGGGGCGGCAACGGCGCCATGGGCGGCGCCCAGGGTGCCGGCCGGAGCGGCGGCCAGACGGGCGGTGCCGGCCGCAACTGAGCGGCGTGAGCGCGGGGGAGAGGCCGACGGGCTCCTCCCCCGCGTCGTTTCGAGCTCGTCCGTCGCCCGTCGGCGGCGGACGAGACCCGGTTCAGACCTTCAGGACGGGCTCGGCGATGTCGCCGCCTCCGCCGCGGGCCCTCAGGTAGTCCGGCTGGAACAGGCACATCCGCACGGCGTCGCGGTAGCGCCCGTTCACGAAGAACTCGTCCTTCAGCACGCCCTCGGGGTGGAAGCCGCAGCGCTCGTAGATCCGCACGGCCCGGGCGTTGTCCCGGTCGACGTGCAGGTAGAGCTTGTGGATGTTGAGCACGCTGAACGCGTAATCCATGGCGATCCGGGTGGCCTGCCACGCGTAGCCGCGGCCCTGGAAGCTCGGGTGGATCGCGATCTGGAACTCGCAGCGCCGGTGCAGGTGGTTGATCTCGACGAGCTCGATGAGCCCGGCCGGCTCCCCGCTCGGATCGGCCACGATGAAGCGCCGCTCGGTCTGGTTGTGGATGTTGCGCTCGTAGAGCTGCTGCAGTTCGGCGAAGGACTCGTAGGCCTCCTCGAACCAGTAGCGCATGATGCTGTCGTTGTTGTTGAGCTGGTGGACGAAGCGCAGGTCCTCCCGCTCCAGCGGACGCAGCTTGATGGTGATACCGGTCACCGCATTCATGACGCACTGGCCTCGATCAGCTCGCGCAGGAAGTGCTCACCCTGGCCCAGGGCATCCAGGGTGATGAACTCGTCGGGCTGGTGCGCCTGGGCGATGTCGCCGGGGCCGCAGACCACCGTCGGGAGACCGGCCGCCTGGAAGCGCCCGGCCTCGGTGGCGTAGGGGACCGCGACGGTGTGGTTGCGTCCGGCGAGGCGCAGGCAGAGGCGCTCGGCCGCCGAGCCCGGCTCCGGGGCGAGGCCGGGGATGTCGACCTCCTCCAGCGTCTCGATCCGCCCGAACGCGCCGTAGCGGTTGAGGCGCTCGCGGGTGACCCGCTCGACCTCGGCCGCGAAGAGCCGCGGGATCTCGGCCGGGTCGAGATCCGGCAGGCCGCGATACTCCCAGAGGAAGCGGCACTCCTTGGCGAGGATATTGCGGGCGGTGCCCCCCTGGATCGTCCCGACATGGACCGTGGTCGAGGCCGGGTCGAACCGCCCGGACGGGTCGCCGCGCTCGATCATCAGGTCGGCGATCCGGTTGAGGCCGGCGACGAGGTCGCAGGCGGCCGCCACGGCGTTCGCGCCGAGGGCGGGGCGGGCGGAATGGGCCTCGTGGCCGTGGACCGTGGTGAGGCAGGTGACGATGCTCTTGTGGGCGTCCGCCACCTCCATCCCGGTGGGCTCGCCGACGATCACCGCGGCCGGCCGCGGCAGGCCGTCGCCGAACCGCGCGATCCCGTCCATCGAGCCGAGGCAGGTCGTCTCCTCGTCGTAGGAGAGCAGGATGTGGATGGGCCGCTTCAGGCCGGCGGCGAGCATGTCGGGCACGAGCGCCAGGGCCAGCGCGTCGAAGCCCTTCATGTCGACCGCGCCCCGTCCGTAGGCACGGCCGTCGGCGACGCGCAGGGTGAACGGGTCGCCGGTCCAGGCCTGGCCCGCCACCGGCACCACGTCGGTGTGTCCGGACAGGACGGTGCCGCCGTCAACCATCGGGCCGACCGTGGCGAGGATCGCGGCCTTGTCGCCCGCCGCGTTCGGGAGGCGCAGGTACGGGACGTCCCAGCCGTCGAGATAGGCGCAGACGGCGTCGATCAGGGCGAGGTTGGACTTGTCGCTCTCCGTGTCGAAGGACACGAGGCGGGCGAGCATGTCGAGCGGGCTCAGCCGCTCGCCGGTCGCGGACATGGATTCCTCCGGGGCGAGGCCCCGGCCGGGACCTCAGTGCAGGCTGCGGCGGACGTGCGGGCTGTCGAGGGAGAAGGCGGGGATCTCGGCCTCGAAGCTCTCGCCGGCCACCGTCGCCATGGTGTAGCTGCCGGCCATCAACCCGTCGGGCGTGTTGAGCGGACAGCCGCTGGTGTAGCAGAAGGACTCGCCCGGCTCCAGCACCGGTTGCTTGCCGACCACGCCGGTGCCGCGCACTTCCTGGCAGGCCCCGTGCCCGTCGATGATCCGCCAGTGGCGCGAGCGCAGCTGGACCTGCTCGCTGCCGTTGTTCACGATCTCGACCGTGTAGGCGAAGAAGTACCGGCTCTCGGTCGGCGAGGACTCCTCCTCGACGAAACGAGACTGGACCGTCACACTTATTCCCCGCGTCTCGGCCTTGTACATCGCCCTAATTGGCCCTTCTTCGGACGGTACGACTCGCTGAAGCCGAATGGAACGCGCTTCCCGGCCGGTGGTAGTGGGCGGCGGAATCGCCGTCAATTGCGGCGGACTACCTCGCGCGGCGCGGCGGGCCGCCGGTCGCGGCGCCGGCCTCACGAGGCCTCCGGACGCGGTTAAGCCCGCGTTAGCGGGTCCCGGCGGACAACGCTGCTCGGCGTGACGCGGACCGGCCGGGGCGCGCGAGGGAGTCAGGGGCGCGATGAACGCGGGCGCAGCCACGGGAGCCGCCGAGACGAGCGCGGACGGCCGATCCGGCATCCTGCCGGCCCAGGCGATCGCCGCCCTCGCGCGGGCGGGCGGCATCCGGAATGCGAGCCCCTTCGCGGCCGATCAGATCCAGCCCGCGAGCCTCGACCTGCGCCTGGGCGCCAGGGCCTACCGGGTGCGGACGAGCTTCCTGCCGGGCTCGGGGCGGACGGTCCAGGCCTGCGTCGACCGGCTGTCGCTCCACGCTGTGGACCTGCGCCCGGGCGCCGTCCTGGAGACGGGCTGCGTCTACATCGCGGAGCTCCAGGAGAGCCTCGCCCTGCCGGCCGATCTCGCGGCGGCCGCGAACCCGAAGAGCTCGACCGGGCGCATCGACGTCTTCACCCGCGTGATCACCGACCGGGGCGAGGCCTTCGACCAGGTCGAGCCCGGCTACGACGGGCCGCTCTACGCGGAGATCTCGCCGCGCACCTTCCCGGTCCTCGTGCGCAGCGGCTCGCGGCTGTCGCAGATCCGCTTCCGCCGCGGGGCGCCGCGGCTGACCGAGGCCGAGCTCGGCCTGCTGCACGCCCGCTCGGCCCTGGTCGACGCCGGCAGCCCGTCCTTCCAGGGCGGCGTGGCGGTCTCGGTGGACCTCGCCGGCTTCGACGGCCTCGTCGGCTACCGGGCGAAGCGCCACACCGGCCTCGTCGACGTCGACGCCCCCGGCCGCCACCGGGCGGCGGATTTCTGGGAACCCCTCGCCGCCGACGGATCGGGCAGCCTGATCCTCGATCCCGGCCAGTTCTACATCCTGGCCTCCAAGGAGGCCGTGCAGGTCCCGCCGGACCACGCCGCCGAGATGGTGCCGTTCGATCCCCTCGTGGGCGAGTTCCGCGTCCACTACGCGGGCTTCTTCGACCCGGGCTTCGGCTATGCCGGGGCCGGCGGGGCGGGCGCGCGGGCCGTGCTGGAGGTCCGCTCCCGCGACGTGCCCTTCCTTCTGGAGGACGGGCAGATCGTCGGCCGCCTCGTCTACGAGCGGATGCTCGACCTGCCGGAGACGCTCTACGGGGCGGGGGCCGGCTCGAACTACCAGGCCCAGGGGCTCAAACTCTCGAAGCACTTCGCCCTGTAGTCCGGCCCGGACGCGCCGACGGGAGCATCGATCGCATGGACGCCGTGGACCGGAAGATCCTCGATCTCCTCCAGCAGGACGCGACGCTCCCGGTGGCCGAACTCGCCGAGCAGGTCGGCATCAGCGCGGCGCCGTGCTGGCGGCGGGTGAAGAAGCTGGAGGCGTCCGGGGTGATCCGCCGCCGGGTCGCCCTGGTCGACCGCCGCAAGGTCAACGTCCCCACCACGGTGTTCGTGGCCGTGAAGGCGCCGCGCCACGCCGCCGACTGGTCGGACGCGTTCCGGCGGGTGGTCGCCGGCTTCCCGGAGATCGTCGAGGCGTGGCGCCTGACCGGCGAGATCGACTACCTGCTGCGGATCGTGGTGCCCGATATCGAGGCCTACGACGCGGTCTACCAGCGCCTCATCGCCAAGCTCGACTTCTCGAACCTGTCCTCGTCCATCGCCATGGAGGAGATGAAGTACACGACCGCCGTCCCGACGATCTACGTGGCGTGACCCGACCGCGCCGCGGCGGGGCTCAGCCCGCGGCCACCGCGTAGGTCCGATGGATCGACGAATCCTGCGCCCGGTGATCGTAGCCGTAGACGTGGATCGAGACGGCCGCCTCCGGCCCGTCATTGGCGATCCGGTGCAGGTTCGGCCCCGTGGGCATCATGCAGGCGACGAAGCCGGGCTCGCGGACGGCGTCCATGGTCGCCACCGCGTGGGTCTCGCTGATCGGACGGTACCACGTCTCCCGGAGGTTGCCGCGCAGCAGGCCGAAGCAGCACGAGCAGTGGTGGTCGTGGACCGGCGTGACCGTGCCGGGCGCCCAGACCATCGCCCAGACGCTGATCGCCTCGGTGCCGAACAGGAGGTTCCGGCTCAGGCCCGGCCCCCGGCCGACCAGCCGCGACGGGTCGAGCAGATCCGGCTGGGCCAGCAGGCGCACGAGGGTCGCCCGGGCCGAGGCCAGATAGGCGTCCGGCGAGCGGCTCGCGGAGCGCGCGAGGTTCGCCAGCATCGCCTCGACGTCGGTCGGGGTGGTGGTCTGCGGCATCGGCAGGTCTCCTTCGGTGCCCTTTCACGAGGCTGCACGAAGGATACCCAGAGGCTGGCGATGACGGGTTGCGTTCTCGAACGTCATCACGTGCGACCTGGCAATGCCATTGCTCGGAGACGCCCGAGTAGGAAATGATGTTGCGCGCGCCCGATCATTCCCGCGCGGCTGACGCCGGCGTGGCGGGTTCAGCCGGCCGCGGCCTCGTCGAGCAGCCACGCCACGGCGCCCGCGCTGGTCACGCGGCCGGCCGGCAGGGTCTCGCCGGCGGCCAGCCGGGCCAGCGGGGCCCGCTTGCCGGCCCCGGTGACGAGGAACAGCACGTGCCGGGAGGACGCGAGCGCCGGCAGCGTCAGGCTGATCCGCGGAACGAACGGCTCCAGGCCGGCCTCGGGCACGGCGACGACGAGCCGCCGGGTCTCGTCGACGGCGGGCTTGCCGGGAAACAGCGAGGCGGTGTGCCCGTCCTCGCCGAGGCCGAGGAGCACGAGGTCGAACAGCGGGCGGGCCGGATCGAGGCGCTCGGCCCCGTAGAAGTCGAGGAGCGTCCGCTCGTAGGCGCGGGCGCCCGCCTCCGGACCCTCGTCCGACGGGATGAAGTGGAGATGCGTCGGCGGGATCCGGGACCCGTGCCCGAAGGCCTCCCGAACCATCCGGACATTGCTGCGCGGATCGTCCCACGGCACGGCGCGGTCATCGCCGAAGAACCAGTGGATCCGCTCCCACGGCACCCGGGCCGCGTAGTCCGCCCCGGCGAGCAGGCCGTACAGCACCTTGGGCGTCGAGCCGCCCGAGAGGCAGAGCGCGATCCGGTCGGACCGGCTCTCGCCGCAGGCCACGATGATCCGCTCGGCCGCCTCGCGGGCGACCGCCTCCGGATCCTTCAGGACGTGGGTTCCGACGGGAAGACTCATGGGTTCGGGCCCTGCGGCTTCGGGGGTCGGACAGGTCGGCCGGCGGGCGTCCCGCTCAGCCCTTCGGCTCCTGGTGGCCGCCGAAGCCCTTGCGCATCGCCGAGAGCAGCTTGTCGGCGTAGCTCGCGTGCTCGCGGGAGCGGAAGCGGCGGTAGAGGGCGGCGGAGAGCACCGTCGCCGGGACGCCCTCCTCGACGGCGGCGTTGATGGTCCAGCGGCCCTCGCCCGAATCCTCGACGTAGCCGGAGAAGTCGGTGAGCTGCTCGTCGCCCGCGAGTGCCTGGGCGGTCAGGTCGAGCAGCCAGGACGAGACGACGCTGCCGCGGCGCCAGACCTCGGCGATGTCGCCCATGTTGAGATCGAAGCGGCGCTCGGCCGGCAGGTCGGACGCGTTGGCGTGGCGGAGGATGTCGAAGCCCTCCGCGTAGGCCTGCATCAGGCCGTACTCGATGCCGTTATGGACCATCTTGACGAAGTGGCCGGCGCCGGTCGGCCCCGCGTGGATGTAGCCCTGCTCGGCGCGGGGGTCGCGCCCCTCGCGGTTCGGCGTCTTCGGGATGTCGCCGATGCCGGGCGCCAGGGTCTTGAAGATCGGGTCGAGGCGGTCGACGGCCTCCTTGTCCCCGCCGATCATCATGCAGTAGCCGCGCTCCAGGCCCCAGACGCCGCCCGAAGTGCCGACATCCACGTAGTGCAGGCCCTTCTCCTTCAGGACTGCCCCGCGGCGGACATCGTCGCCGTAGAAGGAGTTGCCGCCATCGATGATGCAGTCGTCCGCCTGCATCAGCCCCGAGAGCGCCTGGACGGTCTGCTCGGTGATCGCCCCGGCCGGCAGCATCACCCAGGCCGCGCGCGGCACCTCGAGCTTCGAGACCAGGTCCTCCAGGCTCGACGCGCCGACCGCGCCGGCCTCGACCAGGGCGGCGACGGCCGCCGGGTTCTGGTCGAACACCACGGCTGTGTGCCCGTCGCGCAGGAGACGCCGGACGATGTTGCCGCCCATCCGGCCGAGGCCGATCATGCCGAGTTGCATTGCTGCCCTTCCTTACCGATTGCCCCCGCGCGGCGAGGGTCAGGCCCCTACGGCTTCACCGTCGTCACAGGCGATCCGCCGCGGCGGACCGGCGGCGGGCCGGGAAGCCCCCCGCCGGCGGTCCGGGACGGCTAGACGACCGCCATCTTCAGGGCCGCCGCGACCCGGACGAGGCCGGCCTTCGTGTCGCCGCCCTTGAGGTGGACGCGCAGCGCCCGCCGGCCGCGCTCGGCGAGGACGGCGAAGTCGCCCCGCGCCTGCGCCGCGACGACGGTGCTGAACCCGAGCTTCCGGCCCGGGATCGGCAGGTCCTCGGCAGCGTCCGCGGTGATCTGCAGGAACACGCCGGTGTCCGGGCCGCCCTTGTAGGCCTGGCCGGTCGAGTGGAGGAACCGCGGCCCGAACTCCAGGCAGGTCGCGACCTTGCGGGCGTCGCGCACGGCGATCCGCGGCTCCTGCAGGATCGCGGCGGCCTCGGCGTCGCGCGGGACGTAGGCCAGGAGCCCCAGGTAATCGCCGTCCTTCAGGCGGCCGATCTGCGCCTTGATCGCGGCCTCGAGCCCCTCGGCCGCCGGCTTGAGGGCGTCGGCGTTCCGCGGATCGGCGTAGAGCGCGACCCAGTCGTCCTCGTAGAGCGGCGTCTCGGCGGGGAGGGCGCCCTTCGCCTCGGCCTCGGCGAACAGCTTCTTCGTCTCGACCTTGCTGGCCTCGACGTCGGGCTGGTCGAACGGGTTGATCCCGATCACCGCGCCGGCCACCGCGGTCGCCATCTCCAGGCGGTAGAATTCCTGCGGCAGCTGCTCGATCGAGTCGAGGGTGATGCGGGCGATCGGGTGGCCGTCCCGCTCCAGGGCGCGCAGGGCCTCGTCCTGCGCGGCCTCGGCGTTGCCGTCGAGGCGCAGGTAGATGAAGAACCGGTCGTGGCCGTAGACGGCCGGAACGCCGACCGGCTCGCCGTCCACCGGCACGAGGCCCTTGCCCTGCTTGCCGGTCGATTCCGCGATCAGCTGCTCGGCCCAGGCGCCGAAGCTCGCGATCGCCGGCGAGGCGACGATCGTCACCTTGTCGCGGCCGGCGAGCGCCGCGGCGCCGATGGCCGTGCCGAGCAGGACGCCCGGGTTCACGGCCGGCGGCACGGCCGGGCCGCAGGAGCGGACCATGATGCGGGCGGTCTCGAGGAGCGCCTTCACGTCGAGGCCCATGGCGGCGGCCGGCACGAGGCCGAAGGCCGAGAGCACCGAGTAGCGCCCGCCGATCTGCTTCACGCCGTAGAAGATCTTTTTGAACCCATCCGCCTTGGCGGCGCGCTCCATGTCGGAGCCCGGATCGGTCACGGCCACGAAGTGGTCGCCGGCCTTCTCGCCGAGCACGTCCTTGGCGCGGGCCAGGAAGTAGTCGCGGAAGACGTTCGGCTCTAGGGTCGAGCCGGACTTGGACGCGACGATGAACAGCGTCTTGGCCAGGTCGATGCTCGCCTCCAGGGCGCGCACCTGATCCGGGTGGGTCGAGTCGAGGATCTGGAGCTTCGGGAAACCCTCGCGCTGACCGTAGGTCAGGCTCAGGACCTCCGGTCCGAGGCTCGACCCGCCCATGCCCAGCACCACGGCGTCGGTGAAGCCCTGCGCCTTCACCCAGTCGGAGAAGGCGGCGTAGTCGGCGGCCTTCTCCAGCTCCTCCTCGACGATGTGCAGCCAGCCGAGCCAGTGCGCCTCGTCGTGGCCGGACCAGACCGAGGCGTCGCCCGCCCAGAGCCGGCGGATCGACCCGCTGGCGCGCCAGGATTCGACGGCCTTCTTGGCCTCGGCCGCCAGGGTGTCGTCCATGGCGAGGCTCTGCCCGTCCAGACGGTGCCCCAGCAGCGCGACGCGCTTGCCGGCAACGGCGCCCAGCAGGTTGTCGGCGGCGTCGATGAAGAGCTGCACGCCCTCCTTCACCAGCTGCTCGGCGACCGCCTCGATGTCGATCCCGGCCCGGGCGAGGCGGTTCATCACCGCCTCGGCGCCGGGCACGTCCTCCTCGATGGTGGCCCGCACCACGCCGTGGTCGCGGAACGCGTCCATGGTGGCCGGCGGCATCGTGTTGACGGTGTTCGGCCCGATCAGCTCCTCGACGTAGAGGACGTCGGAATAGGCCTTGTTCTTCACGCCCGTGGAGGCCCAGAGCAGCCGCTGCGCCTTGGCGCCCTTCTCGGCCAGCGCGGTCCACTTGGATTCGGCGAAGATCGTCTTGTAGCGCTGGTAGGCGAGCTTGGCGTTGGCGATCGCCACCTTGCCCTTCAGCTGCTCCAGGGCGAACTTCTCGTCCGGGTCGTTGGCCTGCGCGATCTTCTCGTCGAGGAGCTTGTCGACCAGGACGTCGATGCGGCTGATGAAGAAGCTCGCCACGCTGGCGATCCGCGAGACGTCGTGGCCGGCCTTCGCGCGCGCGTCGAGACCGTCGATGAAGGCGCGCGCCACGGCCTCGTAGGCCTCCTGCGAGAACAGCAGGGTGACGTTGATCGAGATGCCCTCGCTCGTCAGCTGCCGGATCGCCGGGATCCCCTCCGGGGTGGCCGGCACCTTGACCATCAGGTTGTCGCGGGAGACCGCCTTGTGCAGGCGGCGCGCCTCGGCCAGCGTCGCCTCGGTGTCGAGGGCGAGGTAGGGCGAGACCTCCAGGCTGACGTAGCCGTCGGCACCGTCGCTCGCCTCGTAGACCGGGCGGAGCACGTCGGCGGCCGCCTGGATGTCGGCGATGGCGAGCCCCTCGTAGAGGTCGATGACGCGGCTGTCGCCGGTCGCCTGCACGGCCTTCAGGCTGTCGTCGTACTCGTCCGAGTGGCCGATCGCCTTCTCGAAGATCGACGGGTTGGAGGTGACGCCCCGCAGGCCGTCGCGCTCCACGAGCTGCTTCAGCTCGCCCTTCTCGATGAATCCGCGGGCCACGAAGTCGAGCCAGACCGCTTGATCCTGTTCGTCGTGCAGGGCCTTGAGCGCGTTCATGTCGGTTCCTCGCCTCGCGTACCGCGTACTCTCGCCCGAACGCACCCTCCCGCCCGGACCGGGCGGGAGAGCAGGCCCCCGGGCTACTTCCTGTGCTTGGCCACCTGCGCCTTCGCGGCGTCCAGGACCTTCTCGGGGGTAAAACCGAACTTGGTCTGGAGATCCTTGATCGGCGCCGAGGCGCCGAAGGTGTGCATGCCGATGATCGCGCCCTCGGAACCGGCGTAGCGGTCCCAGCCGATGACGCTGCCCTGCTCGACGGCCACCCGGGCCTTGACGGCGGGGGGCAGCACCGAGTCGCGGTAGGCCTCGTCCTGGCGCTCGAACAGGTCCCAGGACGGCATCGACACGACCCGGGCCTTCACCCCCTCGGCCTTCAGGGCCTCGTAGGCACCGACGCAGAGCTGCACCTCGGAGCCCGAGGCGAGCAGGATCACGTCGGGCGTGCCCTCGCTGTCGGCCAGCACGTAGCCGCCCTTGGCGGTGCCGGAGGCGGCCCCGTACTTCGCGCGGTCGAGGGTCGGCAGCGGCTGGCGCGAGAGGGCGAGAACCGCCGGCTGGTTCTTCAGCGTGAAGATGACCCGGTAGGCCTCGGCGACCTCGTTGGCGTCGGCCGGGCGCAGGGTCACGAGGCCCGGGATGCAGCGCAGCGACAGGAGCTGCTCCACCGGCTGGTGGGTCGGCCCGTCCTCGCCCACGCCGATCGAGTCGTGGGTGAAGATGTGGAAGACCGGCAGCTCCATGAGCGAGGCGAGCCGGATCGGCGGGCGCATGTAGTCGGCGAAGACCAGGAAGGTCGCGCCGTAGGCCCGCAGCCCGGAGAGGCCGAGCCCGTTCACGATCGAGCCCATGGCGTGCTCGCGGACGCCGAAATGCAGGTTGCGGCCGCCCGGCGAGAACGGGCCGAACGAGCCCGCGTCCTCGAAGGTCAGGTTGGACTTGTTGGACGGCGCCAGAT
This sequence comes from Methylobacterium sp. 13MFTsu3.1M2, assembly GCF_900112625.1. Taxonomy (NCBI): domain Bacteria; kingdom Pseudomonadati; phylum Pseudomonadota; class Alphaproteobacteria; order Hyphomicrobiales; family Methylobacteriaceae; genus Methylobacterium; species Methylobacterium sp. 13MFTsu3.1M2. The sequence goes on along the minus strand of NZ_FOMM01000016.1, from coordinate 86,160 downwards.
CGGCCGAGCCGCCGAGCAGGAACGGCACGTGCTGGGCGATGGCGTTCAGCACCTTGCCGGAGGATTCGCGGGTGGCGAGGCCCTTGGCATCCGGCTCGAAGACCGGGATGTCCTTGTCCCAGCCCTCCGGCAGGCGGCCTTCCAGGAAGGCGTTCAGGTCCTCGGCGTGGGCGGCGTCCGCCTCCTTCGCCTTGGCGAGCAGGCCCTGCCACGAATCGTAGAGGCCGGCGCCGCGCTTGCCGATGCCGTTCCGGAAGTTCTCCTGCACGCCGTCCGGCACGAGGAACTGGGCGTCCTCCGGCCAGCCGTAGGCGCGCTTGGCGCCCTTCACCTCGTCCTCGCCGAGCGCGTCGGAGTGCGCCTTGGAGGTGCCCTGCTTCTTCGGGGCGCCGTAGCCGATCACCGACTTGACGATGATGAGCGTCGGGCGGTCGTTGGTGGCCAGGAAGGTCTCGATCGAGCCCGCCAGCGCGTGCACGTCGTTGGCGTCGGCGACGCGCAGCACCTGCCAGCCGTAGGCCAGGAAGCGGGTCGCGACCTCCTCGCCGAAGGCCAGCTCCGTGTGGCCCTCGATGGTGACGGTGTTGTCGTCGTAGATCCAGCAGAGGTTGGCGAGGCGCAGGTGGCCGGCGAGCGAGGCGGCCTCCGAGGCGACGCCCTCCATCAGGTCGCCGTCCGAGCAGACGGCGTAGACGTTGTAGTCGAACAGCGGCAGGTTCGGCCGGTTCAGGTGCTGGCCGAGGAAGCGGCTGCCCATGGCCATGCCGACCGAGTTGGCGACGCCCTGGCCGAGCGGGCCCGTCGTGGTCTCGACGCCGGTGGTGAAGTGGTATTCCGGGTGGCCCGGGGTCCGGCTGTCGAGCTGCCGGAACTTCTTGATGTCCTCCAGCGACACCGCCGGGGCATTGCCGCCGTCGCTCTCGGCGACGCCCGCGAGGTGCAGCAGCCCGTAGAGCAGCATCGAGGCGTGGCCGCAGGACAGCACGAACCGGTCGCGGTTCGGCCAGTGCGGGTGCGCCGGGTCGTAGCGCAGGTAGCGGTTCCACAGCGTGTAGGCGACCGGCGCCAGCGCCATGGGCGCGCCGGCATGGCCGGAATTGGCCTTCTGCACCGCGTCGATCGCGAGCGTCCGGATCGTGTTGATGCTGAGCGTATCGATCTCAGCGAGGGCCGCCTTGGCGGGAGTGTCAGCACCGCTCATGATGTCGCGTCTTCCAGTTCGCCTCGCGCGGTCCGCTTCGCGGCTTCGCGCTGCCGTAGGACGGCGGGAGGAGCTCCGTTGGCCTTACCACCCTGCCGATCCGCCGGCCCTTCGCCGCGCGTATAGCTGAGGAGCGTGTTGACGAGGGCGACGTGGGTGAACGCCTGAGGGAAGTTACCCACAAGACGCTTGGCTTGCACGTCGTATTCCTCGCTGACGAGGCCGAGATCGGTGCAGATGCCGATCAGGCGCTCGATCAGTGCCCCGGCCTCGTCGCGCCGCCCCAGGCCGATGAGGTTGTCCACGTACCAGAAGGTGCAGGGCAGGAAAGCCCCCTCGGAGCCGGTCAGCCCGTCGGTGGTCTGGCCCTCGGTCTCGTAGCGGAGGATGAAGCCGTCCCGCATCAGCCCCTTGCCGATCGCCTCCACGGTGCCGACCACCCGGGGATCGTCCTGCGGCAGGAAGCCGGTATGGGCGATGAGCAGCAGGCTCGCGTCCAGGGCCTTCGCGCCGTAGGACTGGACGAAGCTGTTGAGGGCGGGGTCGAAGCCCTTCTCGCAGACCTCGGCGTGGATCTCGTCCTTGACGGCGCGCCAGCGCTCGGCCTGCTCCTGCGTGGCGCCGTTCTCGTGCATCTCGTGCATGCGCAGCGCCCGGTCGAACGCCACCCAGGCCATGACCTTCGAGTGCGTGAAGTGGCGACGCCCGCCGCGCACCTCCCAGATCCCCTCGTCGGGCTCGCGCCACGCGGTCTCCAGGTGGTTCAGGATCGCGAGGCCGACCCGCAGGCCGTCCTTGCTCACCGGCAGGCCGCGGGCATGGGCCTGGTAGAGCGCGTCGAACAGCTCGCCGTAGACGTCGAGCTGGAACTGGCTGGCGGCGGCGTTGCCGATGCGGACGGGCCGCGAGTTCTCGTAGCCCGGCAGCCAGTCCAGCTCGATCTCGGGCAGCAGCCGCTCGCCCGCGATGCCGTAGAGGATGTGCGCCTGCTCGGGATTGCCCGCCACGGCCCGCAGCAGCCAGCCCAGCCAGTCGCGCGCCTCGTCGATGTAGCCCCCGTCCATCAGGGCGATCAGCGTCAGGGTCGAGTCGCGCAGCCAGCAGAACCGGTAATCCCAGTTCCGGATCCCGCCGAGCCCCTCCGGCAGGGAGGCCGTGGGCGCCGCCACGATGCCGCCGGTGGGCTCGTAGATCAGCGCCTTGAGGGTCAGCAGGGAGCGCTGGAGCATCCGGTCCCAGCCCGTGCCGCCGGCGCAGCGCGACGACCATTCGCGCCAGTGCTGGTCGGTGGCCTCGAGGACCTTGCGCGGCTCGATCGGGGGCGGGTCCTCCTCGTGGGAGGGACCGTAGCTCAGGACGAACCGGTGCTTGTCACCGGCATGGACGGTGAACTCGGACACCGTTGTCTGCGCGTCCGATCCCTTGAGATGGACGTCGGTGCGCAGCACGACCTTGTGCGGGCCCGAGACGGCGCGCAGGTCGCCCAGCTCCGAGCGGGAGACCCAGGGCACGGCCGAGCCGTAATCGAACCGGACCGCCATCTCCATCCGCATGGCGACGCGCCCGTGCACGCCCTCGACGAGCCGCGCCAGATGGGACCCGTCGCCGACCGGCATGAAATCCGTGACCAGGACCTCGCCCTGCCGCGTGGTGTGGCGGGTCTCCAGCACGAGGCTGCCCGGCCGATAGGACCAGCGCGTCTCGACGTGCTCGGCCTCGGGGAAGATCTTCCAGAAGCCGTGCGCCTCGGTTCCCAGGAGGCTGGTGAACAGGGCGGCCGCGTCGAAGCGCGGCCAGCACAACCAGTCGACGCTGCCCTGACGGCTGATCAACGCCGCGCTCCGGCAATCCCCGACGAGCGCGTAATCCTCGATGCGTGCAGCCATCCGGCCCCGGCCCCGGTCCGCGGCCGGCAGTCCGGGCCGTCCGCTGCGACGCACCTAGGACGTCCGGTCACGAGATCCAGAGGTCGGGGTACCCGCTGCCCGACGCGGTCAGCGCAGGCAGTCGGCCACCGCCAGGGCCACCGTGCCCTGGACCACCCTCGCGCTGCTGCGCACGAGATTCGCCGCGTCGCCGACGGCCCGCGCGGCCGGAACCAGGGTCTCCACCACCGAGGCCGCGAAGGGCATGGCCTGCGACGGGAGCAGGGCGTCCTCGGCCTCATCGGCCGCCCCGCGGGCGGGCGCCATGGGATCGGTGTTGCTGCGGGGCGTCTCGGGGCAGCGCCGGCCGGGGCAGGCGCGCCGGCCCGCAGCCGCGACGTGGGCGTTCGCCCGTGCGGCCACGGCCGGACGGGCAGGCAGGGACCCCGTCCGCGCGATCACGGCGTCGAGCGGATACTGCTCGGCGAACGCGATCACGGCGGGCGGGCGGCCCGGCGCCGCGACGGCGGCGATCGGCGCGAAATCCGTGGGTCCGGGCGCGGCGGACACGCCCGCTTCGACCCGGGCGCCGGGCTGCCCCGGCTTCGAGGTCGGGCAGTACAGGGAGGCCACGCCCAGGATTGCCACGACGGCCAGCGTCGGCAGGAAGGGCATGGACACGCGGCCGTGGGCGGCGGCCGTCAGGGCGGGCTGATCTGGCCTGCGCATCCGAATCACCGATCTCCTTGACCGCCGCGAGGCCTGTACAGTGCGGCCAGCATTGCGGCGGAAGCTGGACCGTTTCTTTGCGCGGCGGTTACTGGTGCCGCAAGGTGGGATTCCGCGGAAACGGGCGCCGCGGGCCCAGCACGGGCACGGGCCTTGCTTAGCTCGCGGCGGCCCGCGTCGGGCCGGCCTCGAGAAGAAGACCCGCCCCGTACCGGGCCACGATGACTGAAACCAATCTCACCGTCGCCGTGATCGACCCGAGCCGCGCCCGCGCGGCCATCCTGGAAGAGGGCCTGCGCGCCGCCGGGATCGGGCGCGTGGTCGTGATTCCCGACACCGCCGACCTCATGGAGCGCGTTGCCGCGCTCAAGCCCGACGTGGTGGTGATCCATCTGGAGAGCCCGAGCCGGGACATCCTGGAGCAGATGTCGGGTGTCTCCCGGCAGGTCGAGCGGCCCGTGGCGATGTTCGTCGACCGCTCGGACTCGACCATGATGCAGGCCGCCGTCGATGCCGGGATCTCCGCCTACGTGGTGGACGGGCTGCGGGCGGAACGGATCAAGTCGATCCTCGACATCGCGATCCTGCGCTTCAACGCCTTCGCGCGCCTCCAGCGCGAGCTGACGGAGGCGCGGGGCGAACTCGCCGACCGCAAGCTGATCGAGCGGGCGAAGGGCATCCTGATGACCATGAAAGGTCTCTCCGAGGACGAGGCGTACAAGCAGCTGCGCCGCAAGGCCATGAATGAGAAGCGCAAGATCGCCGACATCGCCCGGGCGATCGTCACCACCGCGGACCTGCTCGGATGAGGCTCCAGCTCGGCTACGTTCCGCTCTGCGACGCGGCGCCCCTGATCGCGGCCCACGAACTCGGCTTCGCCCGGGCCGAGGGGCTCGACCTCGACCTCACCGCCGAGCCCTCGTGGGCGACGCTGCGCGACCGGCTGGCGCTGGGCCATCTCGACGGCGCGCACATGCTGGCGCCGCTGGCGCTGGCGAGCCGGCTCGCCCTGTCGGGGCCGCCCTCCGACCTGATCGTGCCGCTCCAGCTCAGCACCGACGGCAACGCCGTCACGCTGTCCAACACCCTCTGGGCCGCGATGGACCCGGCCAGCGAGGCCCTGGCGGATGTCGCCCGCGCCTTCGCGGGCGTGGCGGAGGCCCGGCACCGCGCCGGCACCCCGCTGACTCTCGGCACGGTGCATCCCTTCTCGTGCCACAGCTACCAAGTGCGGCTGTTCGCCGAGGCCGGCGGCCTCGACGCGGCGGCGTTCCGCACCGTCGTGGTCCCGCCGCAGCACTGCGTGGAGGCGCTGGCGCGCGGCCTGGTCGACGGGTTCTGCGCGGGCGCGCCCTGGAACGACGTGGCGGTCGCGGCCGGCCACGGGCGTGTGGCCGTCCACGGCAGCGCCCTCGCGCCGAACGCGACCGAGAAGGTGCTGGCCGTCTCCGCGCGGCTCGACGGCGCGATCCTGCCGCTGGTGCGGGCGGTCGCCCGGGCCGGACGCTGGTGCGCGGATCCGGAGAACCGGACCGAACTGATCCATCGCCTCGCCCGCCGGACCTATCTCGACCTCGATCCCGCCCTGGTCGGCCGGGCCTTCGGCGATCCGGACCCGTCCGCCGAGCCCGGCACGCGCATCCGCTTCGGCGCGGCGGTCGAGGAGCCGCGCGCCGCGCAGGCCCGGTGGCTGCTGGAGCAGATGCGGGCGTCGCAGCAGGTGCCCGCGCAGTTCGACATCGCGGCGGCGATCGCGACCGTCTACAGGGCGGATCTGTACCGGGCGGCGATGGCGGATCTCTGACGACGGCGACACTTCGCGCGGTTCGTCATCGGCCCGCGGAATCGCGGCGAACAGCGGCGGAACGCGGGGCACGCTCGCCCGTTGTGCTTGAGCCATGCCCGGATGCCGCAAACTCGAAACTGGATCGTTGATCTCGCATCCGCGCGGGCGGGTCGAGCTTCGACGCTACGTCACGCGGGGCGGCCGCGTGCCCCGCGCCTGCAACGACAACCGTCGGGCGGGATCGCACCACGCCTGGTACTGGGTCCTGGCCGCCGGCGCGATGCCGACGCTGGGGCTCCTGGCGATGCTGTCGACACTCCTGTAACGGACCGCGACGTCGATGCGGGCGCGTTCCAGGCGCCGGCATTGCGCGTCTGCGATTCTACAACTCGAGAATCGGTCCGACTCGCGGCGATATCGTCGCGAGAACTGACGTAATACGTTCATCATAATCCGAAGCTGCGCGTTGCCGGTCAGCCCATCGGGGCCGACGCGGCGATCGCGTGCGCGGTAGGCCCCCGTCGACGCGCCTCCGGAAACGTCCCGACCCTCCTGCCGCTGCCGGAAAGCCCGGTCCGCCCGTGATCGCTTTTGCGACGGGTCGCACAGTTTTTGTGCAGTGCCGAAGCCGCCGCTCAGACGGCCGAAACGTCCCGGCCGCCCCACCGATCCTGCGGGTCCGCGCGGCGCTCGCGGACCGCGCGGTGTCTGGCACGGAACCTGCAAACCTCCCCCCGTCCGTCAACGGCGACGGACAGCGCCGTCAGCGAGGCCGCTGATCCGGTTCTCCCTGGGGCTGAAGCCTGCCGGGAGACGACCGGCAGCGGCTTTTTCGTGGGCGGTCCGCCAACGACCCTGCACTCGAGGTTCCAGACGCGATCGAGCGATGGCGACATCCCCCATGGACACACGCGGACACGACGCGGGCGCCGGGAACGGCCCGCCGCGCGAGAGGCTGGTCGTCGTCGGCAACGGCATGGCCTCGCTGCGCTTCCTGGAGCGGCTGACCGAGGCCGCGCCCGGCCGCTATGACATCACCTGCATCGGGGCCGAGCCCACGGCCGCCTACAACCGGGTCCTGCTCTCCTCGCTGCTCGGCGGCGAGGTCGACGAGGCGGCCTGCGCCTTCCGGGGCCTCGACTGGTACGCGGATCACGGCATCCGCCTGATCACCGGCGCGCCGGCGACGCGGATCGACCGGGAGAACGGGCTCGTCATCGTGGGCGAGACCCACGTCCTGCCCTTCGACAGGCTGGTCCTCGCGGTCGGCTCCCTGCCGATCCGCCTGCCCAAGCCCGGCATGGACCTCCCGGGCGTCATCACCTTCCGCGACCTCGCCGACGTGGCGGCGATCCGCCGTGCCGCCGTGCAGCACGCGAAGGCGATCGTCATCGGCGGCGGCCTCCTGGGCCTCGAGGCGGCGGTCGGGCTCGCGCGCCTCGGCGTCGAGACCACGCTGCTCCACGTCATGGACCGGCTGATGGAGCGCCAGCTCGATCACCACGCCGCCGGGCTGGTGAAGCGCGCCATGGAGGCGCGGGGCGTGCGCGTCATCCTCAAGGCCGACACCGCCCGGATCGAGGGCGCGTCCCGGGTCGAGCGCCTCGTGCTGGCGGACGGCACCGCGCTCCCGGCCGACCTCGTGGTGATGTCGGTGGGCGTGCGCCCCTCGGTGGCGCTGGCGCAGGAAGCGGGGCTGGCGATCGGCCGGGGCATCACGGTCGACGACCGGATGACCACCTCGGACCCGCGGATCTTCGCGCTGGGCGAGTGCGCCGAGCACCGCGGCCAGATCTACGGTCTGGTCGAGCCCGCCTACGAGCACGCCGACACGCTCGCCCGCCACCTCTCGGGCGAGCCGGCCGAGTACCGGGGCACGGCCCTGTCCACGAGCCTGAAGGTTTCGGGCCTGCCGGTCTTCTCGGCCGGGATCGTGGACACGCCCGACGACGCGGAGGCGATCGTGCTCTCCGACCCCGGCGCCGGCCTCTACCGCAAGCTGCTGGTGCGCGGCGGCCGGCTGATCGGCGCGGTGTTCGTCGGCGACATCGCCGAGCAGGGCGCCTGCAAGGGGCTGATCCGCTCCGGCGACCCGATCGAGAACGTGGACGACTTGATGTTCGGGCGCCCCGCGCCCGAGCCCCTGGCTGCTTGAGGAGGCGCGGATGTCCGAGACCACCACCCAGACCGCCGCGGGCGCGTTCGAGGCCGAGCAGAAGCGCTACCTCGAGGGCTTCGCCTCCGGCATCGCCGCCGTCCGCCTGACCGGCGGCCTCGCCGCGGGCGGGGCGGGGGCGGCCGCGCCGCCGGCCGAGCCGACGGGCCCGGACGCGATCCACATCAAGGCGCAGGACCGGACCGTCAAGGACGGCGGTAAGCTCTGCGACCAAGAGAAATGGAAGCGCGCCGAGAACCCGTTCGACGGCCACAACCGCCTCATCCAGGAGGCCGCCGCCGGCAAGCAGCCGAAGCCCGAGGACAATTTCCGCTGGCGCTACCACGGGATGTTCTGGGTGGCGCCGAACCAGGTCTCGTACATGTGCCGGCTGCGGATCCCGAACGGGATCCTGCACCACTGGCAGTTCGCCGGCATCGCCGACCTCGCCGACCAGCACGGCGGCGGCTACGTCCACGTGACCACCCGGGCGAACCTACAGGTGCGGGAGATCGATCCCGAACACGCCCAGCCCTTCCTCGACGGGCTCACCGATATCGGTCTCACGGCCCGGGGGGCGGGCGCCGACAACATCCGCAACGTCACCGGCTCCTCGACCGCCGGCATCGACGCCCAGGAGCTTCTGGACACGCGCCCGCTCGCCAAGTCCTGGCACAACTGGATCCTGAACGACCGCTCGCTCTACGGCCTGCCGCGCAAGTTCAACGTCGCCTTCGACGGCAGCGGCGTGATGCCGACGCTCGAGGAGACCAACGACATCGGCTTCCAGGCCGTGGAAGTGCTGGACGGCGCCGCCGTGCCGCCCGGCATCTACATGCGCCTCGTGCTCGGCGGCATCTCGGGCCACCGGGACCTCGCCCGCGACACCGGCATCGTGCTGAAGCCCGAGGACTGCAACGCCGTCGCCGACGCGATCATCCGGGTGTTCATCGAGAACGGCGACCGGACGAACCGCAACAAGAGCCGGATGAAGTACGTCCTCGACGCCTGGGGCTTCGACAAGTACCTCGCGGCCGTCGAGGACAAGCTCGGCCGCAAGCTCGACCGGGTCGCGCCGGAGCAGGTCGCGCCGCGGAAGGCCACCGACCGGTTCGCCCATGTCGGCGTCCACGCCCAGAAGCAGCCCGGCCTCAACTGGATCGGCGTGGTCCTGCCGGTCGGCAAGATGACCAGCGATCAGGTCCGGGCGCTCGCCAAGATCGCCGCCGAGTGCGGCGACGGCCAGATCCGCCTGACCGTCTGGCAGAACTTCATCTTCTCCGGGGTTCCGGACGCGAAGGTCGCCGAGGTTGAGCAGCGGGTGCTCGATCTCGGCCTCACCACCAAGGCGGCGGGCATCCGCTCCGGTCTCGTGGCCTGCACGGGGGCGAAGGGCTGCAAGTTCGCGGCCTCCGACACCAAGGGCCACGCGCTGATCATCGCCGACCACGTCGAGACGGCCCTGCCGAACCTCGACGTGCCGGTGAACGTCCACCTCACCGGCTGCCACCACAGCTGCGCCCAGCACTATATCGGCGATATCGGGCTGATCGGCGCCAAGGTCGTCGTCTCGGAGGAGGGCGACACCGTCGAGGGCTACGACGTGGTGGTCGGCGGCGGCTTCGCCGAGAACCCGAAGATCGGCACGGAGATCTGGAAGGCCGTGAAGGCCGAGGATGCGCCCGCCCGCGTCGAGGCGCTGCTGCGCGCCTACCTCGCCCTCCGCCAGGGCCCCGAGGAGAGCTTCCAGGCCTTCACCAGCCGCACCGGCGCGGAGGCGCTCCGCGACGCCGCCGAGGACCAGCCCGCCCTGAAGGCCGCCGCATGACCCAGCACGTCTCGCCCCCCCTCGTCCTGATCCCCGAGACCGCGCCCTTCAACGAGGACCAGCGCGCCTGGCTCTCGGGCTACTTCGCGGCCCTGCTCGGCCCCGCCGTCGCGGGCGCGACGGCGCTCGCGCCCGGCGAGGGCCCCGCCACGGGCCCCAAACTCGCCGACAACGACGACGCCCCCTGGCACGACCCGTCCGTGCCGATCGCCGACCGGATGGCGATGGCGAAGGACCGGCCCGAACCGCAGAAGCTGATGGCCGCCATGGCCCAGCAGGATTGCGGCCAGTGCGGCTACAACTGCGCCGACTACGCCAACGCCATCTTCCTCAAGAACGAGGCGCGCCTGAACCTTTGCCAGCCCGGCGGCAAAGAGACCCTGCGCATGCTCAAGAAGCTGGACGAGGAGTTCGGCGCCGCCGGCGGCGCCCCGGCGGCGCCTAAGGCGGAGGACGACGTCCCGAAGGCGGCGGCCGATCTCGGCCCGCTCGGCTACTGCCGCGAGAACCCGGTCGAGGCGCTGTTCCTGTCCCGTCGACGCCTCAACGATCCGGGCGGCGAGAAGGAGACGTGGCACATCGAGATCGGGCTCGACGGCACGCCGATCCAGTACGAGGTCGGCGACTCGCTGGGCCTGTTCCCCGCCAACGCCCCCGCACTGGTGGATGCCGTGATCGCGGAACTCGGCGCCCGGCCCGAGCGGGTGATCGGGGAAAGGACCCTGCGCGAGCACCTGCTGATCAACTATGCGCTCGGCGCGGCGCCCGACAATCTGTACCAGCTCCTGTCGCTGCTCACCTCCGGGGCGGCGCGCAAGAAGGCGCAGGCGCTCGCCTCCGGCGAGGATCCGGACGGCGACGCCGCCTATCTCGACGTGCTCGGCGCGCTCCACAAGTTCCCGGGCGCGCGGCCCGACGCCGAGGTCTTCCTGGAGGCCTTGGACGAGTTGCAGCCGCGGCTCTACTCGATCTCGTCCTCGCCCAAGATGGATGTCGGCCGCGTGTCGCTGACCGTGGACGCGGTGCGCTACAACCACCGCTCGAGGCTGCGGCTGGGCGTGGCCTCGACGCACCTCGGTGAGCGCCTTCCGGAGCAGACCAGGGTGAAGGTCTACCTCCAGAAGGCGCACGGCTTCGGCCTGCCGGCCGACCTGTCGAAGGACGTGATCATGTGCGGCCCAGGCACCGGCATCGCGCCGTTCCGGGCCTTCCTGCGCGAGCGCGCCGCCACGCGGGCGCCGGGCCGCAACTGGCTGTTCTACGGCCACCAGCGGCAGGCCTCGGACTTCTTCTACAAGGACGAGCTGAACAGCCTGAAGGACGACAAGGTGCTCACCCGCCTGTCCCTGGCTTGGTCGCGGGACGGGACGGAGAAGACCTACGTCCAGGACCGGATGCGCGAGAACGGCGCCGAGCTGTGGAAGTGGCTCGAGGGCGGCGCGCATTTCTACGTCTGCGGCGACGCCAAGCGCATGGCCAAGGACGTCGAGCGGGCGATCATCGACGTGGCGGCGCAGTTCGGCGGCAAGAGCCCCGAGGACGCGGTGGCCTATCTCGCCGCGCTCAAGAAGGCCGGGCGGTATCAGGCCGACGTGTACTGAACCGCAACTTGCTCTCCTCCCCCTTGTGGGGAGGAGCCGGAGGTGGGGGTGGCGCAGGACGGGGCTCGGGCGGTGCCTTCTGCACCACCTCCACCCCTGACCCCTCCCCACAGGGGGGAGGGGAACGGCGGCGCGAAGCTTGCTCCCGCCCAGGACGACCCTGCGAGGATTCAGCCATGACCCAGCCAGTGGCGGCGCCGACGGTGCGGACCACCTGCCCCTATTGCGGGGTCGGGTGCGGCGTGCTCGCGACCCCGGACGGGCAGGGCGGCGCCACCATCGCGGGCGATTCCGAGCACCCGGCCAATTTCGGCCGCCTGTGCTCGAAGGGCTCGGCGCTGGGCGAGACCCTGTCGCTCGAGAACCGCCTGCTCCACCCGCAGGTCGACGGCGCCCAGGTCTCGTGGGATGCCGCGCTCGACACGGTCGCGGGCAAGCTCCGCGCGGTGGCGGACGAGCACGGGCCGGACGCGATCGCCTTCTACCTCTCGGGCCAGCTCCTCACCGAGGATTACTACGTCGCCAACAAGCTCGCGAAGGGCTTCATCGGCACGCCGCACGTGGACACCAACTCGCGCCTCTGCATGTCGAGCGCGGTCGCGGCCCACCGCCGGGCCTTCGGCTCCGACACGGTCCCGGGCTGCTACGAGGATCTCGACGAGGCCGACCTGATCGTGCTGGTCGGCTCCAACACCGCGTGGTGCCACCCGGTCCTGTTCCGCCGCATGGCCGACGCCAAGGAGCGCCGCGGCACCAAGTTCGTGGTCATCGACCCGCGCCGGACCCAGACCGCGCAGGAATGCGACCTGTTCCTCGGCATCCGGCCGGGCACCGACACCGCCCTGTTCTCGGGCCTGCTGGTCTACCTGTCGGACAACGGTTTCCGCGACCGCGCCTTCATCGATTCCCACACGGCCGGCCTCGACGGCGCCCTCGACCGCGCCCGCCAGATCGCGCCGGACCTCGCGGCTGTCGCCGCCGTCACCGGCGTGACCGAGGCCGACATCGCGGCCTTCTACGCCCTGTTCGCCGGCACCCGCCGGGTGGTCACGGCCTTCTCGCAGGGGGTGAACCAGTCGGCGCAGGGGACCGACAAGGGCAACAGCATCATCAACTGCCACCTCGTCACCGGCCGGATCGGCGAGACCGGGATGGGGCCGTTCTCGCTGACCGGCCAGCCGAACGCCATGGGCGGGCGCGAGGTCGGGGGGCTCGCCAACATGCTGGCCGCCCACATGCACTTCACCCCCGAGGAGGTAGACCGGGTGCGCCGCTACTGGGGCGCCCCGCGGATCATCACCGGCGAGGGCATGAAGGCGGTGGCGCTGTTCGAGGCGATCGGTCGGGGCAAGATCAAGGCGCTGTGGGTGATGGGCACCAACCCGCTGGTCTCGATGCCGCGGGCCGACGCGATCCGGGACTCGCTCGCCGGCCTCGACCTCTACGTGGTGTCCGAGGCGGTGGCGGATTCCGACACCGCGCGGGGACGGGCCAAGACCACCGTGCTTCTCCCCGCCCAGGCCTGGGGCGAGAAGGACGGCACGGTCACCAATTCCGAGCGCCGGATCTCGCGCCAGCGCCGCTTCCTCGCGAGCCCCGGCGAGGCCCGGCCGGACTGGGCGGCGCTGGCGGATGTCGGGCGCCGCCTCGGCCACGGCCGGGCCTTCGCGTTCGACTCGGCCGCCGCGATCTTCCGCGAGCATGCCGGGCTCTCCGCCTACGAGAACAACGGCACCCGCGATTTCGACCTCGGCGCGCTCGCGGACATCGGCGACACCGCCTACGAGGCGGCCCTGCCGGTGCAGTGGCCGATCCCGAAGCGCTCCGGCTTCCGGGGCGCCCCGCAGGGGAAGGCGAGGCTGTTCGGCGACGGCCGGTTCTACACCTTCGACCGGCGCGCCCGCTTCGTCGCGGTGCAGCCGCCGGCCCTCGCGCTCGCGGCCTCGGCGGCGTTCCCGCTCATGCTCAACACCGGCCGGGTCCGCGACCACTGGCACACGATGACGCGCACCGGGAAGAGCCAGCGGCTCTCCGCGCACCGGGCCGTGCCGTTCGTCGAGGTCCATCCGGACGACGCGGCGGTCCACGGCCTCGCGGAGGGCGACATCGCCCGGCTCACGACCGCGCACGGCGCGGCCGAGCTGGAGGTGACGGTCACCGACACGGTGGTGCCGGGCAGCCTGTTCATGCCGATGCACTGGGGCGGCGCCTTCGCGTCGCGGGCCCGGGTCGGCGCGCTGGTGCGGGGCATGACCGACCCGGTCTCGGGTCAGCCCGAGCTCAAGGCGACCCCCGCGGCGATCGAGTCCGTCGGCTACCGCGCCCGCGGCTTCCTGCTGACGTGCCGACAGGTGGCGCTGCCCGAGGGCTGGTGGTGGGCACGCGCCGCGATCACCGGCGGCTGGGGCGCGCAGTTCGCCACCGCCGACAGCTCCCGCGCCGTGGCGCTGATGGTGCGCGGGCTGATCCAGAGCGAGGCGCTGCCGGGCGGCGAGCTGGCGGAATATGCCGACCACGCCCGCGACCGCTACCGCTGCGCGGTCTACGACGGCGACCGCCTCGTCGCCTGCCTCGCCTACGCCCCCGCCGCCGAGCGGCCGGACTGGGAGGCCGCCAAGGTCCTGTTCGCCACCGAGGCGCCCGACGCCGCCGAGCGGCTGGCGCTGCTCTCGGGCCGCGCGGCGAGCGCCTCGGCGGGTCCGGTGGTCTGCGCCTGTCACGGCGTCGGCGCGGACATTATCGCCGCGACCATCGCCGGAGGCGCCGGCTCCGTGGAGGCGGTGGGCGCCGCCTGCAAGGCCGGGACGAATTGCGGCTCGTGCATACCGGAGATCCGCAAGATGCTGGCCGGGCAGACCGCATGCGCCGCGTGATTTTCTGATACACTCGCCGGCGAGGATGGATCGGCTTCTCCTGTCAGATCACCTCATCCTGAGGTGCCCGCGTCGGCGGTCCTCGAAGAAGAGCTCCAGGGATCGCGGCCGACTGGAGCCTCCTTCGAGGCTTCCGCTCCGGTACCCGAGGATGAGGGGGCAGTCGGGACCGGCCGGATCAGGACGATTCAGGACAGGCCCGTGACCGAGACCCCCCTGCGCGCAGCCCGCGCCCCCCGCGAGACTAAGGCTTCCGGCCTGGAGCCGCTGGCGGTGCTGCCCGTCTTCGTCCCCCTGCGCGGCAAGCGGGTGGTGCTCGCCGGCTCGTCCGGCGGCGCCCCCTGGAAGGTGAAGGTGCTAGCCGCCGCCGGCGCCCATGTCGACGTCTACGCGCCCGAGCCCGGCGAGGAGCTGCGCGCCGTGCCGGGCGAGATCGTCGACGGGCAGGTGGTCCTGCACGAACGCCCCTGGAGCCCGGACGATCTCTGGGGCGCGGCCTTCTGCATCGGCGCGATGGAGGACGAGGCCGAGTGCGTCGCCTTCGTGGCGGCCGCCCGCGGCGCCGGCGCCATCGTCAACGCGGTGGACCGGCCACACCTCTGCGACGTGAAGTTCGGCGCCATCGTCAACCGCTCGCCGCTCGTGGTCGGCATCTCGACCGAGGGCGCGGCCCCGGTCTTCGGGCAGACCGTGCGCGCCCGGATCGAGGCGATGCTGCCCCGCGGGTTCAGTCGCTGGGTCGCGGCCGCCCGCGACTGGCGCGACGGCGTCACGGCCCGCTTCCACGGCTTCGCCGACCGGCGGTTCTTCTGGGAGCGCTTCACCGACCGGGCCTTCGCGGAGCCCGACCGGGCGCCGTCGGACCGGGATCTCGCCGAGCTGCTCGGCGAGACCGAGGCCGCCCCGAAGGGCGGCGCCGTGACGCTGGTCGGGGCCGGCCCCGGCGACGCGGAGCTGCTCACGCTCAAGGCGCTGCGGGCGCTGCGCAACGCCGACGTCATCCTCTACGACGACCTCGTCGCGCCCGAGATCCTGGACTACGCCCGCCGCGAGGCCCGCACCATGCTGGTGGGCAAGACCGGCCACGGCCCGTCCTGCCGCCAGGACGACATCAACGCGTTGATGGTGCAGCTCGCCCGCTCCGGCAAGCAGGTGGTGCGGTTGAAATCCGGCGACCCGCTGGTCTTCGGCCGGGCCGGCGAGGAGATCGAGGCCTGCCGGGCCGCCGGCATCCCGGTGACCGTGGTGCCGGGCGTCTCGGCCGCGCAGGGTGCGGCGGCGTCCCTCGGCCTGTCCCTGACCCATCGCGACGCCGCGCGCCGGCTCCAGTTCGTCACCGGCCACGACCGCCGCGGGGCGCTGCCGGACGACCTGAACTGGGGCGCTCTCGCCGATCCGAGCGTCACCACGGTCGTCTACATGCCGAAGCGGACCCTGCGGGCCTTGCTGGCGCGCGCCGTGGAGGAGGGGCTGGCGCCCACGACTCCGGCGCTGCTGGTGTTCAACGCCACCCGCCCGAACCAGCAGGTCCTGCGCGGCACGGCCGCCGACCTCGCCGACCGGGTCGAGGCGGCGGGCCTCGACGGGCCGGCGCTGCTGATGGTGGGCGAGGCCTTCTCGGAGATGCGGGGCGCGCTCCCGGCCCAGGTGGAGCAGGCCCGCGTGGCGGTCTGAGGCCGATGACGCGGGCGCGGCGGGGGAGCTGCAGGTCAGCGGCTCCGGCGCGTCCGGCTGATCCGGATCAGGTCTCGCCGGCCACGAAGGCGCGCATCAGGTAGTTGGCGATCGCCATGGGCGGCGGCGCCAGGATCCCCTCGGGATGCGTTCCCGCCAGCATGGCCGCGACGTCGGCCCGGCTGAACCAGCGCGCATCCTCCAGCTCGCTGGGATCGGTCACGATAACCTCGTCGAGCGCCTCGGCGGCGCAACCCATCATCAGCGACGACGGGAACGGCCAGGGCTGCGACGTCCGGTAGGTGACGGCGCCGACGCGGATCTGCGTCTCCTCGAACACCTCGCGGCGCACCGCGTCCTCGATCGTCTCGCCGGGCTCCAGGAAGCCCGCGAGGCAGGAATACATGTGCGGGCGGAAATGCGGACCGCGGCCGAGCAGGCAGGTGTCGCCCCGGCGCACCAGCATGATCACCACCGGATCGACCCGGGGGAAATGGTGGGCGCTGCAACTCGGGCATTCCCGGCGGAAGCCGCCGGCCTTCGAGACGGTGGCGGTGCCGCAATTGGCGCAGAAGCCGTGGCGGGCGTGCCAGTCGAGCATGGACTTGGCCACGGCGAGCAGGCCGAGCTCCTCGGCCTCCACGGCGGAGTCGGTGGCGATCGACCTCAGGTCGAGGGTACGGGTCGGCCCCTCGGAGAAGCGCTCCGCGGCCTCGGCCGGCGCGGCGGCGGCGAAGACGGGCTGCCCGTCCCGGTGCCCGAGGAAGATGCGCGTCCCGCCGGCGAGGTCCGCCGCCTCCGCGACCGCGATCAGTGCGGTCTCCCCGCGCAGCACGATCCGGTCGCCGCAGATCAGCACGAGGCGGGCTTCGGGCGTGTCGAAGGCGGGCACCGCCTCCTCGGGCTGCTCGGCCGAGTGCCGGTCGAGGCGGTTTCGGACGAAGCCGAGGGTGTCGCGGGGATCGGTCATGCGAGGGTCAGGCCGCGGAGAAGAGGGCGCCGGCGCGCTCGAGGAGCTGGGCGCGGGCGTGGGGCGGGTAGGGCTTGCGGGTCTCGAACCCCCAGACCGGCCCCGGCCAGGCGGGATCCGACCGGAAGCGGCCGACCACGTGGACGTGGAGCTGCGACACTACGTTGCCCAGGGCGCCGACATTCACCTTGTCGGGCTTGGACAGGGCCTGCATCACCCCCGTGGTGAGGCGGATCTCCTTCCAGAGCGCCGCGGCATCGGTCTCGGAGAGGTCGGTGATCTCGGTGAGGTTCGGGCGGCGCGGCACTAGGATCAGCCACGGGAACCGGGCATCGTCCATCAGCAGCACGCGGCACAGGGCGAGGTCGCCCACTTCGGCGGTGTCAGCCGACAGGCGCGGGTCGAGGGTGAAGGCGGGCTCGGTCATCGCCGACCGGTGTAGCGCAGCTTCCGCGTCGGCGCGCGGGTTTGCTGCGCCGTCGGTGACGCAGCGGCCCGATCGGCTCAGAGACCCGGCACGACGCCCTGGCGGCCCACCGCGATCGTCCCCGCCATCAGCCCGCCGGCCTCGTCCGGGCGCGCGAAGATCGTCACGGCGGCGCCCCGCTGGAGCATCGCCTTCTCACCAGGCGAGAACTGCGTCACCGGCGTGTCGTCGGGGATCGCGAAGGACGATTGGCCGCCGTTATAGGCGAGGGTCAGACGCATCGGCGCGCCCCGCTGCACGTCGGCCACCCAGCCGGCGGTGAGGCGCGCGCCCTGCGCGGTGTCCCAGGGCTGGCTGCCGGCCTCGAACCCGCGCTCGGACGGAGAGTACAGGGTCACGGCGGTCGCCTGCCGCGGCTCGGAATCGGACGCACCGAGGACGCTGACGTAGCTCTCCGGCTTGATCGCCCGCAGGCTGGCGCCGTTCACCGCGTAGATGCGGGTCCGGGGGCCCATCCGCACGGCCAGGGTGCTGCCGCTGGTGCGGCGGATCTCCACGCGTTCCGAATCGGCCTGGACCACGGTGCCGCGGAACCGGACGGTCGCCGGCTCAGCGCGGGCGGCGGGGATGGTCGCGATCGCCAGAAGGCCGGCGAGGAAGAGACGTCTCACGGGGCTCTTCACGGGGCTCCTTTCCGAGCGTGTGGACAATGGGCGTGCCGTCCGGCTGCGGGACCCGAACGCCGGGGACCGGGCAGGGTTCCCGGCGCCGAAGGACGTGCGGTGCCGCAATCCGTCGGCCGGGTTCGCGGAGCGCTCAATGCGCCATCAGCACCGGCATGTCGGCGTGGGCGAGAACGTGGCTGGTGACGCCGCCGAAGATCATCTGGCGCAGGCGGCTCTGGGTGTAGGCGCCCTTGATCAGAAGATCGCAGCCGAACGCCTTCGCCTCCGCCAGAAAGGTCTCGCCGGGCACGCGCCGGCCGGCCGGCAGGGCCCGGTGCGACGCGTCCACACCCTCGCAGGCCAGGGCCTGGGCGAGGTCCTGCGCGGTCGGGCCCGGCACCATGCCGCCCTCGACGCTGAGCACGAGCACCCGCTCGGCCCGCCGCAGGAACGGCATCGCGAAAGCCACCGCCCGGGCGGTCTCGGTCGACCCGTTCCAGGCGATGACCACGGCGTCACCGAGGCTGGCCGGTGCCGTAGGCGGCGCCAGCAGGATCGGGCGGCCGCTCTCGAACAGGGCCGTCTCGAACGTGGTCATGCGCGGGGCGTTGTCGGTGGTGCCGGGACGCCCGACCACCGTTGCCGAGAACAGCCGCGCGTACTGCCCGAGGAACGCGTCGCCGGTGGGGACGTCCTGTCGCCAGCGGTAGCGCGGTCCGGCATCCGGCACCCGGTCCGGTATGCAGAGCCCGTCGCGGGCGTGCCGCGGGATGCCGGCGCCGTCCATGAAGGCCACGAAGCGGCCGCCCGCCTCCTCGGCCTCGGCCCGGTCGGCCTCCTCGTCGCGCAGCCACGTCATGCCGCCGACCATGTCGACCGGCACGTACTCGGCCAGCGCCGGGCGCAGGGACACGCCCTCGATCAGACTGCCGAAGCGCGTGGCCGCCAGCCGGGTCGTCTCGAAGACGGAGGGCAGGGCGTCGTGCATCGCGACGGGAACGAGCAGGGTCTTCATGCTGGCCTTCTCCTCGGGCAGGCGAGGCTAATCCTCCCGGCCGCGCGGTGGAACCGGGGCCGGCACGGCGCGCACACGGTTTTGCGGCGCGCCCGGATCGAGCCACCTCCGGAGGGCCCGGGTCAGGGGCCGCTCGACGAGGCGGTGGACCACGAGCGCGGCCGCGGCGCTGCCCGCGAGCATCAGCGCCATGCCGGCCCAGGGATGCAGGGCGGGGGCAAGGCCGAGCCGGAGCAGCGCCTCGCGCACGAGGCGCAGCGCGAACGGGTGCACGAGGTAGAGGGCGTAGGACGCGTCGCCGAGCGCGACGAGCCCGCGCACGGGGGACGGCAGCCGCGCGACCGCGGCCGCGTCGCGGGGTGGCCCGAGGGCGGCCGCCACCAGCAGGACGGCCGACCCGCCGACGAGGAGCGGGCGCAGGAACCCGTCGGCCTCGCCGAGACCCGCGAGCACCCGCGCGGCCAGGATCAGCCCCAGCACGCCCAGCACCGCGAGCCCGACCCGCAGGGGGAGGGCCGGCCGGAACCCCGCGCCCCAGGCGAGGGCGAGACCGGCGCCGGCGGCGAATTCGAGTACGATCGGATCCGACCAGAAGCGCAGCGGCACCGGCAGGCCCGGCACGAGGGCGCCGACCGCCACGAGGACGGCCAAGCTCCCGCACAGCCACGCGACGGCGCCGCGCCGCCCGAAGCCGAGACCCGCGGCGAAGAGTGCGTAGAAGGCCGCCTCGTAGTTCAGGGTCCAGCCGAGGCCGTAGAGCGGCTGGACGGTGCCGTCGGGGCGGGCCGCCGGCCAGAACAGGAAGCTCGCCGCGAGGGCGACCGGGTCGCGCACCAGCGCGGCGGCCTCGCCCAGGAGGTCCGGCCGCGCGAGCGCCAGGACGAGGTAGAGCAGGCTCACCAACCAGTAGAGGGGCACCACCCGGGCGACCCGGTGGGCGAGGAAGCGGGCGCGGCCGCCCGACCGGCCCGCGAGCCGGCCGCCGGCATGGACGATGACGAAGCCGGAGATCACGAAGAACAGGTCGACCCCGCCCCACCAGGGCAGCAGCGTCGCGGGATCGAGCGCCGGGCCGGCGCCCCGGTCAGCGAGGAGGCCCGCCTCGTGCCGCGCGTGGTGCCATGCCACCATGAGGGCGGCGGCGGCGCGGAGGATCTGGACGGCGACGACGATCACGGGCTGCCCGCGCGCGTCGCGCTTCGAGCCCTGCCCGACGGTGCGGCCGGAAGGACCCACCCGCCGAGGCCACCGTCCCGGACGAGCGCGATCGGCATCCTGCGGGATCCACCGAGAGGGCACGCGCGCCGGATTAGATCCGCTCGGGAACCGTATTGTCCGATGCGAAAACGGCAGGAACCATAAGCCGATAGCGTCGTTGACGGACCAATTCGCGAACCCGCCGGCTCCGAGTTGCCTGCGACGTCGTCTGCCGAGGCGTCCGTGCTGCACATGCGGCGTCCTTCCGCGGTTCGCGTGCCCATCTCGAACAGAGGTCCCGATGCTGAAGAACTACGCTGCCGCGTCCGCGCTCGTCCTGGCGCTGTCGACCCCGGCCATGGCCCAGAGCGCCAACGACTTCCGCATGCAGTCGATGCAGGCGAACGCCTTCGAGATCCAGTCCTCGCAGATCGCCCTGTCCAAGTCGCGCAACCCGCGCATCCGCTCCTACGCCCAGGAGGTGCTCCGTGACCACCGCGCCGCCAACGTCGCCCTGGCCGGCGGCCAGATGAACGGCGTCGCCGGCGATCCGGGCCTCGGTGGCCTGGTCACCGCCCCGATCGCGGTGGCGGGCAGCGCCGTGGGCGCCGGCGTCGGCGCGGCGACCGGCGTGGTCGGCGGCACCCTGGCGGGCGGCCCGGTCGGCGGCCTCGAGGGCGCGGGTGCCGGCGCGGCGCGCGGCGCCGCGGCGGGTGGCCAGATCGGCCGCGGCGACGTGATGGCGACCGGCGCCTCGACGATCGTCCCGCCGAACCCGGAGCAGCAGGCGATGCTGGCCCAGCTCTCGGCCGCCCCGGCCGGCGCCCGCTTCGACCGCCTGTACGCGTCGCAGCAGATCCAGGCCCATCAGATGACCATCGCGATGACCCAGGCCTACGCTCAGGGCGGCCCGAACCCGGCCCTGCGCAACTACGCCCAGCAGGCCCTGCCGGCCCTGCAGATGCACCTGCAGCAGGCCGAGCGTCTCCCGGGCGCCATGTAAGCGGCACGGACTTCGGCGGCCCGGCCTCGGCCGGGCCGAACGAGAAGGCGGCGGGCGCGAGCCCGCCGCCTTTCTCATGTCGATGGCTGTTCGAGCCAGGATGATCGCCGGCCGACCGCGGCGAACGACCTTCGCGGACGCGCCGCGCCGGCGCGTCCCAGCATCATCGGATCCGGGACCGGCCGACCGGTCCCGAATCTCAGCGCCCGCGCCGTGCGCTCACTCGCACGCGATGGCGGCGACGGAACGGACCGACTGGCCGGTCGTGTCGATCGGCGGCTTGAACTCGCCGGACTGCGGATCGCGCACCAGCAGGGAGCCGCTGGCCACGCCGAAATGCGCGCCGTGGATCTCGAGGCGGCCGTCGTCGACCCGCTCCTTCACGAACGGGAAGGTCAGCAGGTTCTCCATGCTCTGGACGACCACGGCATGTTCCAGCTTGGTCAGGTAGTTCGGCGCGGCGGGATCGCCGGCCTTGTCCTCGGCCTGACCCACGAGCGAGACCCACTTGCCGATGAAGTCGCCGGGCGAGAGCGGCTTCGCCTTGTTGGCCCAGGCCTTGATGCCGCCGCAGGTGGCATGCCCGAGGACGACGATGTGCTTCACCTCCAGGGCCTGGACGGCGAATTCCAGGGCCGCCGAGGTGCCGTGGTACTGGCCGTCCGGCTGGTAGACCGGCACGAGGTTGGCGACGTTGCGGATCGTGAAGAGCTCGCCCGGGCCGGCATTGAAGATCGCGCTCGGCGAGACCCGGCTGTCGCAGCAGCTGATGACCAGGATCTCCGGATTCTGCGTGGAGGCGAGCTGCGCGAAGCGCCGCCGCTCGGTCGGGAAGCGATCGAGGAGAAAGGACCGGTAGCCTTCGGTCAGGTAGACGGGGAACATAAAGTCGTCTCCAGTTAGACAATTCCGCGACTGCGGCAGTGAACTCAAAGTTCTCGCCAAGCAAGAACGCGCGGCTGGGCCGGAATAGTCCCGCGGGCGAGATCGGCCGCGAGATCGGCGAGCCCCGCCGGCTCGACGTGCTCGCCGCTGGCGCGCAACTCGTCGATCGGCCACCAGCGCGTCCCGATCAGGGGATTGTCCTCGGTCTCGGCGAGGCGGCTCGTGTCGACCCGGTCGTCGGGCAGGCGGACGAGGAAGTAGCGCTCGCGGGCGTCCCGCGCCTGTCGGAACAGGTGGAACGGGCCGTCGCAGGCGGCGACCTGCGGGCCGATTGCGACGTCGCCGCGGCCGATCTCCTCCTCGAGCTCCCGGCGGCAGGCGGTGACGTGGTCCTCGCCGGGCTCCAGGCCACCGCCGGGCATGAACCAGAACCGGAGCGGCGCGCCGTCCGGCCCTCTGGCATGAACCGACGTGTAGGCGATGAGCAGGATCCGATCCTGCGGATCGAGGACGATCGCGCGGGCGATGTGACGGACGGGCAGGGGGGTCGCGGCGCTCATGCAGCCAGAGCTAGAGCGCGCCCCGGGAACGGACACCGCTCGCGCGTCCCCCGGCGTGCATTACAGCACGTTGGGACGGGCGTCGCGGCCCGCTCATCGCCTGCGCGGTGTTTGCTCAGGACGGCGGGCGCGGCGCCGGCGCCCAGATCACCGCGGGAAGCCCGAAGGCGTCCCGCTCCGGCGGATCCGGCAGCGGCACGGCCCGTCCGAGGCGGATGTCGCGGGCGACCACCAGGGCGGCCAGAGCGTCGACATGGTCGTCCTCCGGAACGCCCTGGGTCCGGGACCGGATCAGCGCGTCCGGCAGGCCCGCCGCCGCGAGGAGGGCCCGCCGGAGGTCCAGCCCCTCCCGCGCGCGCTTGCCCTTCTTGGGCAGGCCGAGCGGCCGTCCGCCGTTGAGGGCGTGGAAGGCCACCTCGGGATGAACCTCGTGGACCCGCGCTCGCGCCTCCGGGCGCTCCCGCAGGAGCGTGTCGACCGCCCGGACGTAGCGGAAGATGTTGTAGCCCTGGATCGAGGGCGCGAAGGGCGGGTCGCTCGCGTCCCGCGAGGCGGCCTTCGCGGCCGCGTAGTCGGGGGCGTAGACCGCGCGCCGCGGCGGCATCGGGAACACCGAGGCCCGCGCCGGCCCGAGCCGGGCGCGGGCCGCCCGGTCGGCGGCGCGGCCGCCGCCGGTGATCCGCTCGGGCAGCCCGATCGGCACGTCGATCCCGACGATGCCGGGCCGCTCGGGCGCGTCGAGCAGCGCGGCGAGGTCCGGGAACAGGGCGCAGCGATGCCGGTCCGGATCGTCTAGGTCGAGTAGCGCGCCCGCCCAGGCGCCGCGGCAGCCGTCCAGTCCGGCGATCCAGCGCGCCATCCGATCCTCCCTCGCGCTCCGCGGCCGGCCTCCTTGCCGGTGTTCTTGCCGGCGTTCTTGCCGGGATGCGCGCGGAAAGCTATCCGCGTCGCCGCAGGCCGCCGCCGGCCCGGGAGAAGCGTGATGAGCGAGATCCGTCCCCGTCGCAGCGTCCTGGCGATGCCGGGCTCCAACGCCCGGGCGCTGGAGAAGGCGCGGTCGCTCCCCGCCGACGTGATCCTGATCGACCTCGAGGACGGCACCGCCCCCGGCGTGAAAGCGGCGGCCCGCGCTCAGGTCGCGGCCGCGGTGGCGGCGCGCGGCTTCGGGCCGCGCGAGGTCGTGGTCCGCATCAACCCGCCCGAGACCGAGGACGGCGAGGCGGACCTCGTGGCGCTCGCGCCGGCCGCGCCGGACGCGATCCTGGTGCCCAAGGTCCGCACCTCCGACACGCTGATCGCCGTCGGGTCCCGCCTGCGCCGGCTCGGCGCGCCGCTGGCGACGCGGGTCTGGGCGATGATCGAGATGCCGATGGCGGTGGTGAACGCCGCCGAGATCGCCGGCGCGGCCCGGGACGTGGACGGGCGGCTCGCCGCCCTGGTGATCGGCCCCAACGACCTTCTGAA
Source organism: Methylobacterium sp. 13MFTsu3.1M2 (assembly GCF_900112625.1). Lineage (NCBI taxonomy): Bacteria > Pseudomonadati > Pseudomonadota > Alphaproteobacteria > Hyphomicrobiales > Methylobacteriaceae > Methylobacterium > Methylobacterium sp. 13MFTsu3.1M2. The sequence goes on along the minus strand of NZ_FOMM01000016.1, from coordinate 62,262 downwards.
AGCTTCCCGGATCCGGCCGCCGGGACGGGCGGCCCTGATCCCCTGGCTTATGAATGTCCTGGCCGCCGCCCGGGCCTACGAGATCGAGGCGATCGACGGCGTCTTCACCGACCTCAACGACCCGGCCGGGTTCGAGGCGGAATGCGCGCAGGGCCGCGACCTCGGCTTCGACGGCAAGATGCTGATCCACCCGACCCAGATCGGCCCGGCCAACGCCGCCTTCGGGCCAGATGCCGAGGAGATCGCGCAGGCGCGCCGGCTGATGGCCGTGTTCGACGCGCCGGAGAACCGCGAGCGCGGGGTCATCGCGGTGGACGGCAAGATGGTCGAGCGCCTCCACGTCGAGGCCGCCCGGCGCACGCTCGCCATGGCCGAGGCAATCGCGCGGCTCTCCGCGTGAGCGACCTGCCGGAGGTCGGCCTGCGGCTGCTCGACCCGCGGCTGCCGGGCTGGGGCTTCCCCCGCTGGGGCTCGTCGGCCGCGGCCGGACTCGACCTGCACGCCTGCCTCGACGCACCGCTGATCCTACCGCCCCAGGGCAAGCCGACCTTGATCCCGGCCGGCTTCAGCGTGCTGATCCGCGACCCGGCCTGGTGCGGCCTGATCTTCCCCCGCTCGGGCCGCGGACACCGGGACGGTCTGGTGCTCGGCAACGGCACCGGTGTGATCGACGCGGATTACGAGGGTCCGCTGCTGGTCTCCGCCTGGAATCGCGACGCATCCGAGCCCGTGCGGGTCGAGCCGGGCGAGCGGATCGCGCAGCTCGTCTTCACGCGGATCACGCGGCCGGCGCTGACTGTGCTGGAGGGCGCGCTCGGCCCCGGCTCGGAGCGGGGCGCGGGCGGGTTCGGGTCGAGCGGGCGCTAGCGCGCCCTCCGTCATCACAAGCGGAGCGAAGTGACCCAGGGCAACGCGACATTGCCAGGCGTGGCGCTGCCTGGATTGCTTCGCTCCGCTCGCAAAGACGGCGGGGCCGACGCCATCAACCAGAACGCGGATGACGACAGGAGCTCGGCGCCGCCCCTGAGTCCAGCGTCTTGCCGAGCCGCCCGGCCAGGTCCTGGATGAACTGGAACGCGGTCCGGCCCGAGCGCGAGCCGCGGGTGGTGGCCCATTCCAGGGATTCGGCGCGCAGCTGGTCCGGCGGCACGGCGAGGCCGTAGCGGTCGGCGTAGGCGCGGATCATCGCTAGGTACTCGTCCTGGCTGCACTTGTGGAAGCCGAGCCACAGGCCGAACCTGTCCGAGAGCGAGACCTTCTCCTCCACGGCCTCGCCGGGGTTGATCGCGGTCGAGCGCTCGTTCTCCACCATGTCGCGGGCGAGGAGGTGGCGCCGGTTCGAGGTGGCGTAGAACAGCACGTTCCCCGGACGCCCCTCGATGCCGCCGTCGAGCGCCGTCTTGAGCGACTTGTACGAGGTGTCGTCGGCGTCGAAGGAGAGGTCGTCGCAGTAGACGAGCCAGCGGTGCGGGTCCGGCCGCAGCAGGGCCATCAGGTCCGGCAGCGCCTCGATGTCCTCGCGGTGGATCTCCACGAGCTTCATCGGCAGGCTGCCGGCGGGCCGCCGGGCGTTGATCTCGGCGTGGGCCGCCTTGACCAGCGAGGACTTGCCCATGCCGCGGGCGCCCCACAGCAGGGCGTTGTTGGCCGGCAGGCCGCGGGCGAAGCGCTCGGTGTTCTCCACCAGGGTGTCGCGCGCCCGGTCGATGCCGGTGAGCAGGCCCATCTCCACCCGGGCGACCTGCGGCACCGGGGTCAGCCGGCGCTCGGGCCCCCACAGGAAGGCGTCGGCGGCGCTCGGGTTGAAGGCCGGCGGGGCGGCGGGCGCGGCCCGCTCCAGCGCGGTGGCGATGCGCTCCAGGAGCGGCATCAGGGTGTCGAGGGTCGCGGGGCTCGTCATCGGATCGGGGGGTTCGCGTGCGGGTCGGTCGGGCGGCCGGTTCTACGGGGAAGATTCGGGGAAATCATCTGGATCCGGACGCATGGCGCGGTCCTCCCGAACGCGAACCGCGATCGGGCGTTGGTATACCCGGCAGGTCGCGCCGACACGTCCGCCGGGGAGCATCGATGGAAGCCGAACCGACGATCCGGATCACCCAGGTCGCGGATTACGTCTTCACCGTCGATTTCAGCGCCGCCCTGCCGGCGCTCCGCACCGACGAGGCGCCGCCGATCGGCGGCGGGACCGGGCCGTTCCCCGAGCAGCTCCTGATCTCCGGGGTCGCGAACTGCCTCTGCGCCAGTTTGGTCTTCGCCCTGGGCAAGTTCCGCCAGGACGCGCGCGGCGTCGCGGCCGAGGCGTCCTGCCGGGTGGAGCGCAACGCCGAGGGGCGGCTGCGCGTCACCGGGATCGGCGTCCACATCCAGCTCGGGGCGGCCGCCGCCGACATGCCGCGGATCGACCGGGTGCTGGAGCAGTTCGAGCGGTTCTGCACCGTCTCGGAGAGCGTGAAGGCCGGGATCCCGGTCGCCGTCTCGGTGGCCGACCGCGACGGCACGCGCCTGAAATGACCGGCGCGCCGGGGACAAATCGGCCGCCCGGCGCATTGCCACACCATCAACCGGCCGCCGAAGCCGGACGAGGAGACGCCATGACGGATCACACGCGAGAGCCCGCCCGCGCCCCCGAGGACCTGGCCGCCCTGTTCAACCGACGCGCCAATTCCGGCGACGTCGAGGGCCTCGTCGCCCTCTACGAGCCCGACGCGGTGCTGGCGGCGGGCCGCGTCGTCGCCACAGGCCACGCCGAGATCCGGACCTTCTACGCCGACCTGCTGGCGCGCAAATCCGACTTCCCGGCGCCGGAGACGCCGCCGCCCCTGCGCAACGGCGGGCTGGCCATGACCTTCGCGCGGCTGCCCAACGGCGCGTTCTCGGTGGAGGTCGCCCGCGAGCAGCCGGACGGGGCGTGGCTCTGGGCGATCGACCAGCTCAAGCTGGCGCCGCCGAAGGGCTGACGGCCGGCTCGGGCGCTCCCGCGCGCTTGTCCCACCGGACGCGATGCGGCAAAGCGGGGCCCGCGCGCTCGACGCCGCGCAGAAGACCCGAGCCGACTCGATGCACGACATCCGCGCCATCCGGGAGAACCCGGACGCCTTCGACCGCGACCTCGCCCGCCGGGGCCTCGCGCCGCTCTCGGCCGAGCTGATCGCCCTCGACGAGGCGCGGAAATCGTCCGTCTCGGCCGCGCAGGCCAATCAGGAGCGGCGCAACGCGCTGGCCAAGGAGATCGGCGGCGCCAAGAAGGCCAAGGACGAGGACCGCGCCGCCGCCCTGATGGCCGAGGTCGCGGCCCTGAAGGGGGCCGAGCCGGAGCTGAAGGCCGCGCAGGACGCGGCCGACAAGACCCTGGCCGACCGGCTCGCCGCGATCCCGAACCGGCCGAAGCCCGACGTGCCGGAAGGCGCCGACGAGCACGGCAACGTCCTCTACCGCAGCCACGCCGCGACCCGCGAGCGGCTGAACGAGGGCAAGGAGCATTTCGAGCTCGGCGAGGCCTCGGGCCTGATGGATTTCGAGGCGGCGGCCAAGCTGTCCGGCTCGCGCTTCGTGGTGCTGAAAGGTCAGCTCGCGCGGCTGGAGCGGGCGCTCGGCCAGTTCATGCTCGACCTGCACACGCAGGAGCACGGCTACCTGGAGGTCGCGCCGCCGGTGCTGGTGCGCGACGCCGCCATGTTCGGCACCGCGCAGCTGCCGAAGTTCGAGGACGACCAGTTCTCGGTCTTCAAGGGTCTCGATTACGTCAAGTCCCTGCAGGGGCAGGCCGGCGCGGACTCCGCGCCCGTCAGCGACGAGCATTTCTGGCTCGTGCCGACCGCCGAGGTGCCCCTGACGAACCTCGTCCGCGAGGCGATCCTCCGCGAGGAGGAGCTGCCCCTGCGCTTCACCGCGCTGACGCCCTGTTTCCGCGCCGAGGCCGGGGCGGCGGGGCGCGACACCCGCGGCATGCTGCGCCAGCACCAGTTCAGCAAGGTCGAGCTGGTCTCGATCACGACGCCGGAGGAATCCGCCAACGAGCACGAGCGGATGCTGACCAGCGCCGAGGCGGTGCTGAAGAAGCTCGATCTGCCCTACCGGGTGATGACCCTCTGCACCGGCGACATGGGCTTCGCCAGCCAGAAGACCTACGACATCGAGGTCTGGGTGCCGGGCCAGCGCACGCACCGCGAGATCTCGTCCTGCTCGGTCTGCGGCGACTTCCAGGCCCGGCGGATGAACGCCCGCTACCGGGGCAAGGACGGCAAGCCGGCCTATGTCCACACCCTCAACGGCTCGGGCGTCGCGGTCGGCCGCGCGCTCATCGCCGTGATGGAGAACTACCAGAACCCGGACGGGAGCATCACGGTCCCGTCGGTGCTCCACCCCTACATGGGCGGGCTCAACCGGATCGAGGGCACCCGCTGATGCGCATCCTGGTCACCAACGACGACGGCATCCACGCGCCGGGGCTCAGTACCCTGGAGGAGATCGCCCGCGAGCTCTCGGACGACGTCTGGGTCGTGGCGCCGGAGAGCGACCAGTCCGGCGTGTCGCACTCGCTCTCGCTCAACGACCCGCTGCGGCTGCGGCAGGTCTCGGAGCAGCGCTTCGCCGTCAAGGGCACGCCGTCGGACTGCGTGATCCTGGGCGTGCGCCACATCCTGGGCGATCACGGTCCGGACCTCGTCCTGTCGGGGGTCAACCGCGGCCAGAACGTCGCCGAGGACGTGACCTACTCGGGCACGATCGCGGCCGCCATGGAGGGGACGATCCTCGGCATCCGCTCCATCGCGTTGAGCCAGGCCTACGGCGTGGGCGGGCGCGGCGCGCTCAAGTGGGACTGCGCCCGGACGCACGGCGCGAAGGTCGTCCGGAAGATCCTGGAGACCGGGATCGAGCCCGGCATCCTGGTCAACGTGAACTTCCCGGACTGCGAGCCGGCCGAGGTGCAGGGCATTGCGGTGGCGGCGCAGGGCTTCCGCAATCAGGCGCTGCTGTCGATCGACGCGCGGGTGGACGGGCGCGGCAACCCGTATTTCTGGCTGGCCTTCGCCAAGGCCCGGTTCGAGCCGGGCCACGGCTCGGACCTCAAGGCCATCGCCGAGAAGCGGATCTCGGTCACGCCCCTGCGCCTCGACCTCACCGACGAGCCGACGCTGACGCGCTTCGCGCAGGCCTTCGCCGGGTGATCGAAGGGACGTCGGTCGATCTGGGCAGCCTGGAGGCGGCTGCCGGCAACGCGGCCTTCGTGATGGCGCTCCGGGGCCGCGGCCTGCGGGACACCGCGGTGCTGCGGGCCATGGAGCAGGTGCCGCGGGACACCTTCGCGCCGCCGCCGCATCGGGAGCACGCGCGGCGCGACATCGCCCTGCCGCTGTCCTGCGGCGCGTCGATGACGGCGCCGTCCACGGTGGCGCTGATGCTGGCGCGGCTGCGGCTCGAGCCCGGCCAGCGCGTCCTGGAGATCGGCACGGGCTCCGGCTACGTGACCGCGCTGCTCGCCCAATTGGGCGCCGGGGCGGTGCTCAGCCTGGAACGCTACACCTCGTTGGCCGGGGCGGCGACGCGGCGGCTCGCGGCCCTGTCCGAGGTGCACGTCGTCCGGGCCGACGGGCTCGCACGGGACCTGCCCGACGGGGGTTTCGACCGGATCCTGGTCCACGGCAGCGTCGCGGCGATCCCGGAGCACTGGCGCGCGGCCCTCGAACCCGGCGGACGGCTGGTGGCGGGCCTGCGCGGCGACGGCGGCTGCCGGGTGGCGGTGCTGGCGACGCCGGAGGCCGTGCCGGAACTCGGCGCGCCGGTGCGCCTGGCAGCCCTGGTGCCGGGACTGGCGCAGGTACTCTGACAACCCTCCGTCATCGCGAGCGCAGTGAAGCGACCCGTGGCCGCGCGCCCTCCGCAGGTGTGGCGCCGCTGGATTGCTTCGCCCCGCTCGCAAAGACGCCGCCGCTATCCGACGCGCCGCGCCGCCCACCACAGGCGCCACAGCCGGCGCCAGCGCGGCAGCTCGACGGGCGTGTTGAGCGGGTCGTAGGAGGCCCGCTCCATGGCGGCGAGGTAGGGCTCCACCAGGGCCGTGGGCAGGAAGGCGGCGCCCGCCGAGGGCGCGATGGTCGGGCGCGCCGCCTCGAAGGCCTTCAGGTGCTGCCGGGCGAGGGCGCGCAGGTCGGCGCAGGCCCGGCGCAAGCCCGGACCGCCGCGGCCCGTGACGATGTCCTCGCGGGTGACGCCGTAGCGGCCGAGGATGTCGGCCGGCAGGTAGACTTGCCCCGCGCGGGCGTGCCAGGGCAGGGCGCGCAGGAGCCCGGTGATGCCGTACGCCACGCCGGCATGGCCGGCCGCGCCCGCGCCGCCTGGTTCGGTGCCGTTGCCGATCAAGAGGCTCGCCAGCCGGAACAGCGCCGAGGCGGTCTCGCCGCAATAGCCCTCCAGGTCGTTCACCCGGGGCATCGGATCCTCGTAGAGGTCGAAGACGCGGGCGTCGATCAGGTCGACGAAGGGCTGGCGCCCGAGGCGGTTCGCCCGGATCGCCTCCTCCAGGGCGGCCGCCACCGGGTTGGCGCGCACGTCGCCGCGCGCCTCGCCCTGCAGGGCGTCGCGCCACCATTGCAGGCGGATCTCGCCGGCCATCGGGTTCGAGACGGCCTCGCGCACCCGCGCGATGGTCAACGAGAAGGCGTAGAGGGCGAAGAGGTGCGGGCGTGCGGCGGCCGGGGCGAACAGGGTCGCGTAGTAGCGGTCCGGGTCGCCGGCCCGCACGAGGCCCTCGCAGTGGGACTGCGCGAAGGCGAGCCCGGTCTCGGCGGTCTGGCCGTCGACCTCCGGCATCAGGCCACCGCGATCAGCGCGGCGGCGACCTTGCGGTTCTCGGCCACCAGGATGTTGTAGGTCCGGGCGGCGGCGCCGGTCTGCATCACGTCGAGGCCGACGCCGAGATCCTTCAGCCAGCCCCGGAGCGCGGGATCGATCGCCGCGATGTCGAGGCCGGTCCCGACGAGCAGCAGCTCGATGCCGCCGGCCTCGGCCTGGACCGGGCGCAGGGCCGTGCGGTCGATGGCCCGCGGCTCCGTCACGTCCCAGGCGCGGACCCCGGAGGGCAGCAGGAGGATCGAGCCGCGATGCGACATCCCGGCGAAGCGGAAGCCGCCGTTGCCGTAGGTGTCGATGATGTGCCGCCCCGGCACGAAGCCGGAGTCGAAGTTCTTCGGGCTTGGCTGATCGGCCATCTCGGGAAAGAAACTACTCCGCCGGTTGTGGGACGCCGGACCGCTCCGAGGCCGCGCGGGCGCCCGAGAGCATCAGGCCCAGATAGATCAACACCGGCGTCGAGACGAAGATCGCCGAGTAGGTGCAGATCAGGACGCCGCAGAGCATCACGACGGCGAAGCCCTTGATCGCCTCGCCGCCGAACAGCACTAGCGCCAGCAGCGACAGCGCCGACGAGATCGACGTCATCACCGTGCGCGACATGGTCGAGTTGATCGACAGGTTGAGCAGGTCGACGGTCGGAATGGTCTTGTACCGGCGCATGAGCTCGCGGGTCCGGTCGAACACCACCACGGTCTCGTTCAGCGAGTAACCGACGATCGTCAGGATCGCGGCGATCGAGGTCATGTTGAACTCGATGCGGCTGATGATGAAGACGCCGACGGTCAGCACGATATCGTGGAGGGTGCCCACGATGGCGCCGAGCGCCAGCTCCCGCTCGAACCGGAACCAGAGGTAGAGCAGCACCGCCACGACGGAGAGCACGACGCCGAGCGTGCCGGACTGGACGAGCTCGCCGGAGACGCGCGGACCGACGGTCTCGGTGCGGCGGAAATCGTAATCCTTGTCGAAGGCGGCGTGCGCCTTGTTCATCACCGCGGTCTGGCCCTGCTCGCCGGGCTGGAGCGGCAGGCGGACCAGCACGGTGCCCTGGTTGCCGAGTTCCTGAACCTCCGGCTCGCCGAAGCCGAAGCCCGCGGCCGTGTGCCGGATCGACGCCACGTCCGCGGTGCCGGACTTCGCCTGCAGCTCCACCAGGGTGCCGCCCTTGAAGTCGATGCCGAAATTCAGGCCGATCGTCAGGAACAGCGCCACGGTCGCGAGCGACAGCACCGCCGAGAGCGGGAAGGTGAAGCGCCGGAATCGCATGAAGTCGAAATGCGATTCATCGGGCCAGAGGCGGAGCAGGCGCATGGTCGGTACTCTATTCGCGGACATCGCGATGGAGGACGGTCGAGGCGCGGGTCCCCTCTCCCATGCGGGACAGGGGGGTCACGTCGCGCCGCCCGCGCTCCTTCGATGGCCTCCCAGACTAATCAGAACGGCAGGGTCTTCGGCCGGAACGTATTGTACCACACCGCGATCATCATCCGGGTCAGCGTCACCGCGGTGATGACCGTGGTGAGGATGCCGAGGATGAAGACCACGGCGAAGCCCTTCACCGGGCCCGAGCCGAGGAAGAACAGGATCAGGGCGGCGATCGCCATGGTCGAGTTCGAGTCGATGATGGTGGCGAAGGCCCGGTCGAAGCCCGCCTGCAGCGCCGAGATCAGCGAGCGGCCGGCCCGCTGCTCCTCGCGCATGCGCTCGTAGATCAGCACGTTCGAATCCACCGCGGTGCCGATGGTGAGCACGATGCCGGCGATGCCCGGGAGCGTCATGGTCGCCTCCAGCACCGACATCAGGCCGAGGATCAGCCCGACGTGGACGATGAGGGCGATGTTGGCGATGAAGCCGAAGGTCCCGTAGGTCGCGAACATGAAGGTCACGACGAGGGCCGCCGCCACCAGGGTCGCGAGCTTGCCGGCCTCGATGGAGTCGCGGCCGAGGCCCGGGCCGACGACGCGGCGCTCGACCACGGTGAACTTCGCGGGCAGCGCGCCGGCGCGCAGCAGGACCGCCAGATCGTTGGCCTGCTGCACGGTGAAGTTGCCGGTGATCTGACCCGAGCCGCCGGTGATCGCCGAGCGGATCACCGGGGCCGACACGACCTCGTTGTCGAGCACGATCGCCATGCGCCGGCCGATATTCTCCGAGGTCGCCTGTCCGAAGCGCTGCGCGCCGCGCAGGTTGAACTTGAAGCTCACCATCGGCTCGTGGGACTGCTGGTCGAAGGACGGCTGCGCGTCGGTCAGCTCGCCGCCGTCGGCCATGACCCGGCGCTCCACCGGGACCTTGGCGCCCTTCTCGTCCTTGGAGGGCAGCATGTCGACGTCGCCCGAGGGGCTGTCGGCGAGCATGCGGAACTCGAGCTTGGCGGTGGAGCCGAGCAGCTTCTCGAGCCGCTCCGGGTTCTGCTCGCCGGGCACCTGGATCAGGATCCGGTCCGCGCCCTGCTGCTGGATCGACGGCTCGGTGGTTCCGGTCGAGTCGAGGCGGCGCCGGATGACCTCGATGCCCTGACTCACGGCCCGGCGGGTGCGGTCGGTGATGCCGGCATCGGTGAGGGTCAGGCGGATCACCCCGCCCGGCTGCTCGGCGATGTCGAGGGTGCGGGCCGCCGTCTGGCCGATCGAGGTGGTGATCGGCTGCGACAGCTCCTGGAGCTTCGGCAGGACCTTGGCCCGGGCGGCGGAGTCGTCGATCTTCACCTGCACGCCGCGCGGCAGCAGGCCGATGCCGCCGTCGGCGCGGACGTTCTCCTGCTGGAGCACGCGGCGCACGTCGTCGCGCAGGGCCTTCGCCTGCGAGGCGATCAGTTCGTTCTGGTCCACCTCGAGCAGGAGCTGCGAGCCGCCCTGCAGGTCGAGGCCGAGGACGATCGCGCGCGTCGGCACCACCCAGCTGGGGAACCAGGGGGGCAGGCTGGCGACGAAGCTCTTGCGCTGCTCGGGCGAGAAGAAGCTCGGCACGGCGAGCATCAGCCCCACCAGGATCAGGCCCAGTGTCGCGATGATCTTCGCACGGGAGAAGCGCAGCATCGGCCGTCTTTTTCTCTTTTGGGCCGGCGCGCGGCGCCGGCCGGTTCAACCGGGAATCAGGCGGCCTTCACCGTGCCCTTGGCGCGGACCTCGGAGATCATCGACCGGACCACCCGCACGCGCACGTTCGGGGCGATCTCGACCTCGATCTCGGCCTGGTCGTCCGAAGCCTTGGTCACGCGGCCGACGAGGCCGCCGTTGGTGACGACCGTGTCGTCCCGGCGCACGGACTTGAGCAGCGCTTGGTGGTCCTTGACCCGCTTCTGCTGCGGTCGCAGGATCAGGAAGTACATGATCACGAAGATCAGGACGAACGGGACCACCTGAAAGGCGATCTCCGCTCCGCCAGCGGCCGCACCGGCCCCTTGCGCGAAGGCGGGGGTGATCAACGAGCGTCTCCTGCGAATGGCGCGCAGGCCTGCCGCCGGATGTGGCGCCCGCAGACCTGTCGAAAAGCGCGCGGACTATAGCCAGGGGCTTCCCGAAAGCAACGCCGAACCGCCGGGCATCGGCGGCGCGCTCATAGCAGGGCGCGTATCGCCGCCGCGAAGGCGTCCGGCGCCTCCTGGGGAAAGTTGTGGCCGACCCCCGCGACGATCTCACGCCGGTACGGGCCGGTGAAACGGCGGGCGTCGGTATCCGTGGCGGTCGGCGGCCCGACGCCGTCATCGCCGCCGAGCAGGACGATCGACGGCACGGCGATCGCCGGCTGGGCCGCCAGCCGCGCCTCGATCGCCACCAGCGCCGGATCGCTCGGAACGAGGCCGAAGCGGTGTCGGTAGGAATGCACCACCACGTCGACGAAGTCGGGATTGTCGAAGGCGCGGGCGGTCCGCGCGAAAGTCTCCACGTCGAAGGCCCAGGTCGGCGACCAGAGCTGCCAGAGCAGGCGGCAGAAGGCGTCCCGGTTCTCCGCGAGGCCGGCGCGGCCGCGCTCGCCGTGGAGATAGTACTGATACCAGAGGCGGTGCTCGGTCTCCGGCGCGGCCGGCCGCCCGGCGGCCGGGATGTTCTGGATGTTGTAGCCGACGCCGCAGCTGACGAGGCCCCGGGCCCGGCCCGGCCAGAGCGCCGCCACCACGCAGGCGGCCCGGCCGCCCCAATCGTAGCCGGCGAGCACGGCGCTCCCGACGCCGAGGGCGTCGAGGAAGGCGAGCAGGTCGGCCCCGAGCGCCGCCTGCTCGCCGGAGCGCGGCGTGGCGGCATCCAGGAAGCGCGTCGGCCCGTAGCCGCGCAGGTACGGCACGAGACAGCGCACGCCGTCGGCGGCGAGCTGCGCGGCCGCGGCCGCGCAGGCGTGGACGTCGTAGGGGAAGCCGTGGAGCAGCACCGCCGTCGGCCCGCCGGCCGGACCGAGCTCGAGATAGGCGACCTCCAGGACGCCGGCCCGCACGCGCTTCATCGATGGCTCCCGGGTTCGTGACGCCGGGATCCTAGCCGGTTCGCCGCGCAATTGCCGCACGCGCTTGCCGTCGCCGGTTCGCGCCCGACTTCACCCTGCGACGAAGAAGCGCGACGGTGGAGAACCATGGGCCTGCTCGACGGTGCGAAGACCCTGATCGGCGATGTGGTTGCGGCGGCCGACCGGGCCCTCGAGGAGACCGGCAGCGGCAAGCTCGCCCTGTCGCTGGCGAAGTTCTATCCCGGCGGCCTCCCGTCCTTCCTCGACCGCCTGCGGGAGACCGGGCACAGGGAGGCGGTGGCATCCTGGCTCGGCTCGGGCGCGCGGCAGACGGTGCCGGAGAGCGCCATCGCGGCCTGCCTGCCGCAGGGCGTGACCGAGCGCCTCGCGTACGATCTCGGCGTTCCGGAGGCGCGGGTCCCCACAGTGCTGGCGGAGTTCCTGCCCGCGGCGGTCGCCGACCAGAGCGAGAACGGCACGCTGAAGCCGCAGCCGAATTTCAGCACCCAGGTCCGCTGATCGCCCACCTCACGGGGCGGCGCACTTCATCTGCGGCGGCGCGGTCGCGCAGCTCAGGTGGCAGCTCTGCCTGGCGAAGCAGAACCACGACAGTTCGCCGCTCTTCAGGCAGGAGCCGCCACAATGGCGGTAGGTCCCGTAGAGCGGCCGAACGAAGACGGCATCCGCGAGAGGGCGCTCTTGAGCAAAGCGCTCCTGCACCGGACGCGTCGCTTCCGCGTCCGACAGGGCCGCGGAGACGGACGCGACCGCGAGCACGCATGACAGCGCCAGGGATCTCATGAGAGCCGACCGCGGACCGATGTCCCGGCCGGCATTCCGGACCGAAAGCCGATCGCTGTCGACTAAATTGCGGTTCACACCGGCGCGTCGCGGACCACCGGCCTCTCCCGCTTCGCGGAGATTGCTCTAGACTCCCGCCACTGACCATTCGACGGGGGTCCACATGAGTCTGCTCAACACTCTCGGCGGCTCGCTGGGGCAGATCGTGCTGAAGGCATTGCCGGGCGTGATCCAGCAGGTGCTGCCCGGCGGACTGAACGCGCTGCTCGATCAGCTCCGGCGCTCCGGCTACGAGAGCCAGGTCAATTCCTGGCTCGGCCGCGGCCCGAACGAGCCGATCACGGCCGAGGACCTGCGCAAGGTGCTCGACAACGAGCAGGTGCGCCAGATGGCGGAGAAGCTCGGCGTTCCGATGGACCAGCTGTTCCCGACACTGGCGCAGGCTCTGCCCGAGACCGTCGACCGTCACAGCCCCGAGGGGACGCTGCAGGCGCCGAAGGCTTAGGACAGCCGGCGCGGGTCGCGAGCCGGGGCGGCCGGACGGCGGACGACGCGAAACGGCGGCCCCGTCCGGGACCGCCGCCGCATCTTGCCGTCTCGTTCGGTGCCGCGCGGGCCGGCCTCGGCCCCGCGCGGTCCGTCTCAGTTGCTGGCGAGCTGGGACATCGGATCCACGGGCGCGCCGCCCTTGCGGATCTCGAAGTGCAGCTGCGGCGAGGTCACGTTTCCGGAGGCGCCGGACTTCGCGATGGTCTGGCCGCGCTTGACCTTCTCGCCGGGCTTCACGTCGATCTCACCGTTATGGGCGTAGGCCGAGACGTAGCCGTTGGCGTGGCGTACGAGGACCAGCTTGCCGTAGCCCTTCACGTCGGAGCCTGCATAGGCGACCGTGCCCTCCTCGGCGGCCTTGACCGGAGTACCCTCCGGCACGGCGATGTTGATGCCCTCGTTGCCGGAGGTGCCGTAGCCGGAGATCACCCGGCCCTTGGCGGGCCAGCGGAAGTTCTCCGTCGCTTCGGCCACCGAGCCGGTGGCGGCGGGCTCGGGCTTGGCCGGCGCGGCAGCGACCGGGGCCGCCTTCGGCGCCTCCTTGGCGGCGACCTTCTCGACCTTCTCGGCGGCGGCAGCCTCCTTGGCGGCCTTCTGGGCGGCTTCCTTGGCGGCCTTCGCCTCGGCGAGCTTCTGGGCGGCCTCCGCCTTCGCGGCGGCCTTCGCCTCGGCCTTGGCCTCCTGAGCCTTCGCCTCGGCCTTCGCCTTGGCCTCGGCCTTCGGATCCGCCTTCTTCTCGTCGGCCTTCTTCTCGTCCGCCTTGGCGACCTGTCCCGGGCGCACGTGCTTCGGCTTCTCGCCCTCCTTCAGGGCGACGTCCTTGCGGGTCTTGGCGTCGGCGACCTTGCGGGCGGCGGCGTCGCGGGCGAGTGCCTCCTTGCGCTCCGCCTCCTTCTCGGCGGCGGCGGCCTTCTGCGCGGCCTCCTTGGCGGCCTTCGCCTCGGCCAGCTTCTGGGCGGCCTCCTTGGCGGCTTCCTTGGCCTCCTCGCGCTTGGTCGCGACTTTGTTCTCGACCTGCTTGGCGTCCTCGCGCTTCTCCTCGGCGGCCCGGGCCGGCCGGGCGGTCATCGGGGACGCGGCGGGGTTCAGCCCGGAGGCATTGTAGACCGGGATCACGATCTGGCGGCCGGGCGTGATCTGGTTCGCGTTGCTCAGGCCGTTGGCGGCCAGGATCGCCGAAGCGGGCACGCCGAACCGCGTCGACATCTGGTTCAGGCTGTCGTTGCGCGACACGGTGATCTGGGTGCCGCCCTCGGCGCTCCAGCCGACCTTGCCGGTCGATGCGACGCGGGTCGCGGGGGGGGCGGCGTTGGTCTGGACCGGCGTCGCGGCGGCGGACGGCCGCGCGGCGGCGGGGGCGCCGAGCGCCTCCGACTGGATGCGGCCCGTCCGAACCGGCGGGACGGACTTGAGGCTCCCGTCCGGCAGGCTGCCGGTCGCGGAGGGTTCCGAATCGAACGGGTTCGAGAACGGGTTCGTCAGACGCGACGCGTCCGACGAACAGGCGGCAGCCGCACCGCCGATGATGCCGATGAGCGCGACGCGCGACAGCGTCCGCAACATCTGACCCGTACCGCGCACCCGCATCGACGCACCCGTTTGCCTGACGCAACCTGATGCGCCAATGAAGACGGATTCAGGTTAAGCAACCGTTCCCGTTCCGGCGGTCTGCGACCCTGGAGCGAAGGTAGGTGCAAGGTTTTCGCGCGGCCCCGAGGATGATTCCCGCTCGCGGGATCGTCCCTTTTCGTAACCGGCCGGCACCCCACATCGCATCCATGTTTACCATCCGCGGCGCGCGCGACACCCTGGCCGACCTGCCGGCGCTCGAGACGGCGCGCCTCGCGATCGCCGCCCTCCGGCCTGCCGACGCGCCGGCCGTCCGCGCGCTCACCGACGATCCGGCCATCACCGCGGCGGTGGATTTCCTGCCGACGCCGTTCACCCTGCAGGATGCCGAGGACCTGATTCGCAGCTGCGCGCGGGGCCGGGACTGCTTCCTCGGCGCCTGGACGCGGGACGGCGCGCCCGATCCGGCCGGGCGCGCGCTCGTCGGCGTCTTCGGCACCCATCTGCGCGGCGCCGGCACGATCGAGATCGGGTACTGGGTAGGCGGCGCCGCCCGCGGGCGCGGCTACGCCTACGAGGCCGTCTCGGCGATCCTCGATTTCCTCGGGGGGCGCTTCCCGGCGCGCGTCGTCGTGGCGGAGTGCCGCCGCGCCAACGTCGCCTCCTGGGGCCTGCTGGAGAAGCTCGGCTTCCGCGACACCGGCGAGGAGGGCCACCGGCCGGGCCGGCGCCTGCTCAGGCGAGCCTAACTCGGGGAAGGCGTGCCAGGCCGGGACCGGTGTCGTGCGGCCACGAAAAAGCCCCCGGCCTGAGGCCGGGGGCTCGCTGACAGGCGTCCTGAGCCGGACCGGGCGGTCCGATCAGAAGGTGATGCCGGTCTCGACCATGTAGCGGTCCTGCGAGGTGCGGTTGCCGGTGCGGCCGAAGCCGGTGCCGAGCGTGCCTTCCGCGAGGTTGCCGCGGGTGATCCCGCCGAGCTCGACGTGGGCGTACTCCACCCGGAAGAAGTAGCGGTCGAAGGTGAAGGTCGGCGTGACGGTCACCGAGAAGGCGTTGCTGCCGGCGCCGAAGCCCAGCAGGTTAGTGCCGCCCGACCCGCGGACGCCGGTCTGCTCGGTGTACTCGACGCGGCCGGCCAGGGCGAAGTTGTCGGTGAAGGAGTAGGCCGCCAGCAACGCCCCGCCGTAGGTCGAGGCCGAGTTGGCGATGCCGACGCGCAGGTCACGCTCGACGTTGGTGAACTGGAAGTACGGCGAGATGATCCACGGGCCGTTCGCGTAGGTGTAGTTGATGTTGAAGATGCCGCTGTTCTGCTGGAGGTTCGGCGTCGCGAACTGGTAGCGCGGGCTGCGGTCGAGGGCGTTGGTCCGGCCGAGGTTCAGGCCGCCGTTGACGCCGATCGTGTTGTAGTCGTCGAGCTTGTAGGCGACGTTGCCGGTGAACCACGAGATCTCGTTGGAGAAGAACCCGTCCGTGCCGGCGACCGACACCGAGAGCGGCCCGCTGCTGTAGTTGACCTGCACGCCCTGGTTGATGAAGTTCTCCTGCACGAACAGGAGGCCGCGGTTGATGTTCAGGTTCTGGTAGGTGAACAGCAGCTCGGTGCCGATCATGGTGAACATCCGGCCGCCCTGGACCGACCATTCATCGTTGATCTGGATCTTGCCGTAGGCGACCGGGACCGGGCCGAACAGGAGGTCGGTCTGGGTGAAGGTGCTGAGGGTGGGGAAGCCGAGCTGCGGGATCGAGTAGCCGCCGGCCTGGATGTAGAACTGGAACGCGCCCTCGGGCTTCTGGATGATACCCTGCACGTTCGAGAAGTCGAACCGGGCCGCGCGGTCGCGGTCGTTGGGCGCCGCCGGGGTCGAGAACGACGCGAACGGGTTCGACTGGGTGTAGCCGTAGCCGGTGATGGCGCCGCCCACGTAGAGGTCGCCGAGCGGTCCGGCCGAGAAGCAGCTCGGATTCGGGTTGGCCTTGATCACGCCGCCGTAGGCCGGGCCGAGGAGCGTGGCCTTGCAGGGCTCGGCGGGGGGCGCGACCGGAACCGGCGCCGGAGCCGACAGGTCGGCCGCGAGGATGCTGGTCGAGGACAGCAGCACGGTGGCCAGTCCGGCCAGGGTGGATCGCTTCAGCATGGTGTCGCAGCTCGTTCGGGTTCGTCTACGGCCAAGCTGACATCGCGGTGCGATTGACACAAAATCAAACATAGAGCAGTTGCATATTTTTTGGGCAGTTCCGTATCGCTGATCACGTTCGATGCGGAAATGTGACTTTGCCGCCACATTTGTATCGGAACCCCGGCCTTTTCCTTCCGCGCAGACCCGGAGGTCTTCCGCGTGGCGCCCCAATTCTACCGAGTCAGGCGGCCGGGCCGATCGGATCGCAGCGAAACCCTCCGAAGTCCTGCCGGGCTAGACGTTCTGCGAGCGCCGGCAGGAACAGCATCGCCTCATCGGCGAGGCGCCAGGGCGGGTTGACGACGATCAGGCCGCTGCCGGTCAGCCGCGTCGGGTCGTCCGGCCGGTCGATCAGCAGGTCGAGCCGCAGGGCGGGGCGGGGCAGGGCGGCCCCGAGGTCGCGGACCATCCGGTCGAGGGCCGCGGCGTCCTTGATCGGGTACCAAGCCAGGAACAGGCCGGTCGGCCACTTCGCCACCGCGCGGGCGAGATGGGCGCCGAGGCGCTCGATCTCGCCGGGCACCTCGTAGGGCGGGTCGATCAGCACGAGGCCGCGCCGCTCCGGCGGCGGGATCTGCGCGTTGATCGCGGTCCAGCCGTCGAGGTTCATCACCTTGGTGCGGGGATCGCGGGCGTAGCGGTCCTGCAGGGTCGCGGCGTCCGCCGGGTGCAGCTCGACGAACACGCCCTTGTCGCCGGGGCGGAGCGCCTCGCGGATCACGGCCGGCGAGCCCGGATAGGCGGTGGTGCCGTGTCGAGCGCGCACCGCCGCCACCGCGGCCCGGTAGGGCTCCAGCAGCGCTTCCACCTCCGGCGCGAAGGGCGCCGCCATCCGGCCCCAGCCGTCCCGCCACTCTCCGGTCCGGGCCGCCTCGTCGGCCTCGAGATCGTAGACGCCGAGGCCCGCGAAGGCGTCCAGCGCCCGGAACGGCTTGTCCTTGAGGCGCAGGTGGTCGAGCACCCGCGCCAGGACGAGGTGCTTGAGGACGTCGGCGTGGTTGCCGGCGTGGAAGGCGTGCCGATAGTTCATGGCAGCGCGCTGAAGCCGATCCCGGGCGCCGGGTCCAGGGGCCGGTGCGCGAAAGGCGGAAAAAACTCAGCGCGCGGCGTCGAGGCCCACCTCGGGCGCCCGGCAATTGCCGCGGGCGACCTCGGGACAGGGGGTGAAGCCGCGCAGGTCCTTGCCGAAGCAGATCCGGACCTCCTGCAGCTGCCCGCGGGTGCAGGTGACCGCCATCATGTCGGGGCGCAGGCCGCGATTGGCCGCCACGAACTGCCGCGCGATCTCGATCGGCGCGAGGGTCTGCAGCGGGGCGCCGCCCTTGAGCCCGTCGGGGATCGTCACCGCGAGCCGCGCCGCGCGGGCGGCCGCGAAATAGGCGGCGGGATCGAGGCCCGAGCAGGTGCCGTGCTTGCGCCACTCGTACCGGGCGAGACCCTCGCTCGGGTAGACCTGCCCGGCGACCTCCATCGCCTGCCGGGTCGGCGCGCGGTTCACCGCCGAGCAGTTCTGCGGGTACCCGCTCGCATATTGCGGCCACAGGCCGTGGACGACGAAGCCGAGGCCGCGCCCGGGGGCGCACTGGACGTCGTCCCGGCGGGCGCCCGGCCCCGCGCAGTAGGTCGGCGACCACGACAGGGCGAGGACGTAGAAGTCGAAGTCGCCGGGCGCGCCGCGCCGGGCGAAGCCGCCGTAATCCTGGGCGGCGGCCGGGGCGGCGGCCGACCCGGCGAGGAGCAGGCCCGCGAGGCCGGCGGCGCGCCCGCGCATGGTCAGGGACGCGCCATCCGGCAGGCGGTGGCGTAGGCGTAGGAGAGGTCCCGGTCGAGGCCGTGGATGCAGAACTCGACGCCCCAGGTCGCGCCGATGATGCCGAGGCTCTCGCGCACCGAGTAGTCGACCTTGCGGCGGACCCCGTCGGAGGTGGTCACGGTCGCGGTGCAGAACCGGCGCGGATAGGTGTCGAGGCCCCAGGGCCGCCACGCGGTGCGCTCGATCGTGTCGAAGGACAGGATCGTCATCGACGAGTTCCAGAACTTCGCCTCCTTCTCGGCGAAGTTGGTCGAGACCCGCTCCAGCACCGACGGGTCCTGGCAGCCCGGGATCTGCGCGTCGAACGGGAAGATCCGCTCCTCGGCGGGCTCGATGTCCTCCCGGGCCGACCGGGCGAGCGCCGGCTGGGCCAGGGCGAGAAGGGCCAGCCCGAGGGCGAAGCCGTGAAGAACCGGGCGCATGGCGCGTGCCTCGACGGATGTGCGATCCTGCATCCGCGAACGATGGCTTCGCCGCGCCGCCAGTCAAGCTCCGGCAGTCCCGCGCCGGCGCTTTGCCGGCCTGTGCGGCGCGGCCGCTACAGTCACCGGTCGGGGCGCGGCGCGGGATCGGCGCCCGGCCGGATCCGGCGCCCGGCGCGAGCCCCGCGGGTCGCGCCCGCCTCTCAGTAGATCGGCTCCGCGCTCGGCGGCGCGCCGAGCTGCAGCGGCTCGTCGTACTCCTGCGCGGGCTCGTCGTGGGCGGCGGCGACCCGCGGTGCCGGCCGCACGGGCGCCGTCGCGGTGTAGGCCGAGGCCGCGGCCGGACGGTCGAGGGGCCGGGCGGGCGCACGGGCGACCTGGGTCGCGCTCCCGGCCTTCGACATCGGCGACACGCCGTAGGGATCGTCCTCCTCGACGTCCACCGGCGCCTGAGGGCCGGCGGGCTGGCGCTGCGGCGGGATCGGACGGCTCAGCGGCCGCTCGGCCCCGGTGCCGAGCTGCGGCGTGAACTTGATCAGCGGCTTGCAGATCCGGCGCAGACCGCGCGGGTCGTGCCGTGCGAGATCGACGTGGATGTGATCGTAGTGGAACACGTTCGAGCCGGGCGCCAGCACGGTGGTGAAGCGCTGGCAGGCGCCCAGGAAGATCTCGCGCAGGAAGCCCTGCTCGGCCTCCGTGCCGCGCCAGCCGCCCTTGACGGTGATCACGTGGCCGTCGGCGAGCTTGATCGACATGACGTCGATCGCGTTCCCGAAACCGTGCTCGGAGAGCTTGGCGCCGGGCTGGTTGTTGCGGCCGCGG
The DNA here is from genome assembly GCF_900112625.1 of Methylobacterium sp. 13MFTsu3.1M2. Lineage (NCBI taxonomy): Bacteria > Pseudomonadati > Pseudomonadota > Alphaproteobacteria > Hyphomicrobiales > Methylobacteriaceae > Methylobacterium > Methylobacterium sp. 13MFTsu3.1M2. The sequence goes on along the minus strand of NZ_FOMM01000016.1, from coordinate 42,814 downwards.
CAGGAATAGGAGCCGGCGTTGATCTCGGCCACCGGCACGCCGAAGTAGAGGTTGGCGGCCGGCTGGATCGTGTCGGCGAGCCACGCCTCGGCCTCGGCCAGCGCCGGGCAGCCCAGCGTCATCCGCTGCTTCAGCAGGACGGAGCCGCCGCCGAGCCGCGTCACCCGGAAGGGCTGCTGCATGCCGCAGGGCCCCGGGCCATCCATCGCCGCGATGGGCGTGATGTACTCCGAGGGCTCGACGAGCTTCTTGGCCAGGCAGACCTGCTCCGCCTGATCGCGCCACGGTTCACGTCGCTCGAAATGATTGATCGAGCACGCGGTGAGGCCCGCACCGAACAGCGCCAGGGCCGAGAACAGGGATACGCCACGCCACATGACCCGGACGATGCGCACGGTCGCGTAAAGCGTTCGTCAACGGCGTTTCGGGAATGCGGTCGGCTGTGGCGTCTCGGTTGACAGCGCCGCGGACCGCGGACTGAATGCATTATGCTCTCGCTTCTCGACCTCCGCGCCCGCATCGAAGCCGGCACCCTGACGCCCGCGGGCGCGATCGACCTGTGCCGCGCCGCGATCGCCGCGCGGGAGCCGGACCTCCGCGCGCTGGTCACCCTCGACGCGGCGCCCGCGATCCCCGAGGCCGGGCCGCTCGCCGGCATCGCGGTCGGCGTGAAGGACATCATCGACAGCGCGGGCCTGCCGACCCAGATGGGCTCGCCGATCTACGCGGGCTGGAAGCCCCGGGGCGACGCCGCGGTCGTGAGCCGGCTGAAGCAGCTCGGCGCCGTCGCCCTCGCCAAGACCACCACCACGGCCTTCGCCAGCAGCGATCCGACCGAGACGGTCAACCCGCACGATCCCGGCCACACGCCGGGGGGCTCCTCGGCGGGCTCGGCCGCCGCCGTCGGCGCCGGGATGCTGCCGCTGGCCCTGGGCACGCAGACGGCGGGCTCGGTGATCCGGCCCGCGAGCTTCTGCGGCTGCGCGGCGGTGAAGCCGTCGTTCCGGCTGATCCCCACGGTCGGCGTGAAGACCTACTCGTGGGCCCTCGACACGGTCGGGCTGTTCGCCGCCGGGGTCGCGGACGTCGCCCACGCCCTCGCGCTCGTCACCGGGCGGCTGGAGATCGAGCGGGCGGAGGGGGGCTCGGCGCCGCGCATCGCCGTGGTGCGGCAGGATTTCGCCGGCACCCCCGAGCCGGAGGCCGAGGCGGCGCTCACCCGCGCCCGGCAGGCGGCCGAGCGGTCCGGGGCGCGGGTGAGCGACCTCGCCCTGCCGACCGAGCTGGCGCAGGCCTGGGAACGCCACCGCCTCATCCAGAACTACGAGGGTCGGCTGGCGCTGGCCTGGGAGTACGACACGCAGGCCGACGCGCTGCCGCCGCGCACCCGCGCCCATCTCGATGACGGGGCGACGATCAGCCCGGCCCAGTACGATGACGGGCGCCGCCACGGCCATCACGCCCGCCGGGTGCTGAAGGGCCTCTTCGCCGATTACGACGCGATCCTGACCTTCTCGGCGCCGGGTCCGGCGCCCGCGACCCTGGCCTCGACGGGCGACCCGCGCTTCAACCAGCTGTGGACGCTGATGGGCGTGCCCTGCGTGAACGTGCCGGTGCCCGGCCACCGCCTGCCGGTGGGCGTCCAGGTGATCGGCCGTTTCGGCGACGACGGCCGGGCCCTGGCGGTCGCCCGGATGATCGAGGCCGCGCTGCGCGGCTGACCGGCCGCCCGCGCCCGTCGACGGCGCGGGCGCCCGGGGCGCTCAGCTGCTCGGCTGCTCGTGGAGCGTGTCCTCCACGTAGAGCTGCTCCAGCAGGACCTTGATCACCGCCATCAGCGGCAGGGCGAGGGCGATGCCCCAGAGCCCGAAGATCACGCCCAGGATCAGCTGGCCGGCGAAGATCGTGGCCGGCGGGATGTCGAGCGCCCGCTTCTGGATGAACGGCGTCAGGCCGTAGCTCTCCAGGCACTGGACCGCGAGATAGACGCCGATCGCGCCGATCACCGCCTTCGTGCCCGAGGCCAGGGCGGCCAGGACGATGACGAGGCCCGCCACCAGCGGCCCGACCGTGGGCACGAAGGCGAGCAGGCCCGCCTGCAGGCCGAGGATCAGCGCGCCGCCGATACCCAGGAAGGCGAGGCCGGCCCAGGTGCACAGGAAGATCACCGCCATGATGATCAGCTGGCCGAACAGCCAGTGGCGGAGGGTCTCGCCGGCCCCGTCGAGGACCTGGCTGGCCCGCCAGCGCTTCGCCGGCGGCACGAACCGGACGACCCCGTCCCGGTAGGCCTTCGGGTCGGCCGCGAAGGCGAGCCCCAGGAAGGCGATCACCAGCACGTTGCCGAGGGCGTCGAACAGGCCCAGGATCACCGCCGCGGCCGGCCCCAGGACGCTGCCGGCATCCGAGACCATCGAGCTGCCGCCCTTCAGCAGGCCGTTGGCGAGGCCGCCGAGCCCCCCCTCTCTCTGGCCCGCATCCGTCGAGCCGTCCTTGCCACCGCCCTGCGGCGCGAGGCTCGGCACGTCGATGCCGCGCTCCGACAGCCAGCCCGTGACGGTTCCGGCCTGATCCTTGATCGTCGTCCCGAGGTCCCGGCCCTGCTGGACGATGGTGGCGCCGCCGTAGCTCCCGAAGCCGATCACCGCGACCGCGACCGCCACGCTGGCGAGGGACAGCCGCAAGCCGCGCGGGAGCGGCAGGACGCGGCCGAGCCCGCGGGTCAGGCCGTCGAGGAACACGCCGAGGAGCACCCCGGCGAAGATGAGCAGGAGCGTGCCGGCCGACATCCAGGCCAGGGCCAGCGCCGCAACGAAGCACACGACGGCGATCCCGGAGGCCGCGAGCGGTGCGGCCCCGCGCCAGGGCCCGACGGGACCGTCCAGTTCCTGAAGGCTGCTGTCCGACATCGTCGCTCCTAAACCGCGGGCTCACGAACGCCGTGGGCTCTCAGGGGTCAAGTCCGGCGGCCGGCTTCTGTGCAATCCGGGGTGGGGATGCGCGTCCGCGCGTCGTCCGCGCAAGTCGCCGGACCGCAGGCTCCGGCCGCCGGGAGCCGCACCGTCGGCACGGACGGCGATCGACAGGGTCCGCCCCTCGGCCCGGGCCGGCCCGTCGACACCGGCCATCGGCCCGGCGGCGTGGTCCGTCCCGGGCTCGCGCGTCGGCGCCGCGGGCGCGGCCCTGATCATTGCGCCGATCGTCGAGCGCCCTGGGGCAGCCTGAGCGCGACCCCGGGCACGGCCATCAGGCCCAGCGGCCGGCCGCGGCCTCGTCGTGGGCCGCCGCCTCGACCCAGCCGCCGGTCGTGCCGTCGGCGAGGTGCTCCCGCTTCCAGAACGGGGCGCGGGTCTTGAGGTAGTCCATCAGGAAGTCCGCGGCCTCGAACGCCGCGACCCGGTGGCTGGCGGCGGTGACCACCAGCACGATGCCGTCGCCCGGACGGACCAGGCCGTGCCGGTGGATCACCCGCAGGGCCTGGAGCGGCCAGCGCGCCATCGCCTCGTCGGCGACGCGCCGGATCTCGGCCTCGGCCATGCCGGGGTAGTGCTCCAGCTCGAGGGCGGTCAGCCGCCCGCCCTCGTCGCGGCACAGGCCGGTGAAGGTCACGACGGCGCCGGCTCGACCGCCCAGCGCGGCGCTCAGGCCGGCGATCTCGGCCGCGGTGTCGAAGGGCTCGGCCTGGATGCCGACGCTCGGGACGGGGGCGCTCATGGCCCGATCCATAGGAGTCCCCGGCTTCGCGGACCAGCCCCGTCCCTGTCACACCCGGTCCTGCCTCTATATGACACGGTCCGTCGCGCCCTGCCGGCCCGGCGCGCGGCCCGCCATCGTCCGGATGTCCCCGCGCGCTCCGGACGGCGCTGGAGAAGGATACCCGCGTGACCCCCGACCTGATCCTGCCCTACGACGGCGAGCAGCCGGACTTCGCCAGTCGCCCCGTCTGGTGCGGCCGCGGCAGCACGGTGATCGGCGCCGCCCGGATCGGCGCGCAGGCCTGGATCGGCGACGAGGCGGTGATTCGCGCGGACGGCCAGACCGTCACCCTCGGCGACCGCTTCTGGCTCGGCCACCGCTCGACGGTGCACATCGCCACCGCGACGCACGGCACCCGGTGCGGCGACCGGGTCACGGTCGGGCGCAACAGCGTGGTCCACGCCTGCACGCTCGGCTCCGACGTCGTCGTCGAGGACGACGTGGTGATCCTCGACGGCGCCGAGGTCGGCGACGGCGCGGTCCTCGAGGCCGGCGCGACGGTCTTCCCCCGGGCGACGCTGCCCGGCGGCTTCGCCTACGCGGGCAGCCCGGCCCGCCCCAGCCGCGCGATCGGATCCGACGAGGTCGCCGAGCGGGCCGAGCGGTTGCGCGAGCGGATGGGCGACGGGCCCGCGCTCCCGGCCGGGGAGGCGCTGGAGGTCGAGGACAGCGTCTTCGTGGCACGCACCGCCCGCCTGCGCGGGCGGGTGAGCCTCGGCGCCGGCGCGAGCGTGCTGTTCTGCTGCGACCTCAACGCGGAAGTCGGACCGATCGTGGTCGGCGCGGACACCAACATCCAGGACAACACGGTGATCCGCACCCGGGCGGACGGGGTGGTGATCGGGCGGGACACGACCATCGCCCACAATGTCCGGATCGCCGATTGCCGGATCGGGGCGCGGGCGCTGATCGGCATCGGCGCGACGATCGCGGCCGGCACCCTCATCGCCGACGACGTCATGCTGGCGGCCGGGGCCACCACCGATCCCGGGCAGATCCTGGAGGCCGGCTACCTCTGGGGCGGCCGCCCCGCCCGCATCCTGGGGCCCCTCGACGCCGAGAAGCGGGCGATGATGATCCGCATCGTCGAGGGCTACTGCCGGCACGGCCGGGAATACCGGGCCGCGCAGGAGGCGCTGGCCTGACGGCCCGCCGTCAGTGCTGCAGGATCTTCGACAGGAAGGTCTGCGCACGCTCGGAGCGGGGGCTGCCGAAGAACTCGTCCTTCCGAGCGTCCTCGACGATCTCGCCGCGATCCATGAAGATCACCCGGTCGGCGACCTTGCGGGCGAAGCCCATCTCGTGGGTCACGACCATCATGGTCATGCCCTCCTTGGCGAGCTCCACCATCACGTCGAGCACCTCGCCGACCATCTCGGGGTCCAGCGCCGAGGTCGGCTCGTCGAACAGCATCACCACCGGGTTCATGGCGAGGGCCCGGGCGATGGCCACGCGCTGCTGCTGACCGCCCGAGAGCTGCCCCGGGAACTTGTTCGCGTGGGCTCCCAGGCCGACGCGGGCGAGCAGGTCGAGGCCGCGCTTCTTCGCGTCCTCGCCGCTGCGGCCCAGCACCTTGCGCTGGGCGATGGTGAGGTTCTCGGTGATCGACAGGTGCGGGAACAGCTCGAAGTGCTGGAACACCATGCCGACCCGCGAGCGGAGCTTCGGCAGGTTGGTGGCCTTGTCGGCGACCTTCGTGCCGGCCACCGTGATCTGGCCCTTCTGGAAGGGCTCCAGGGCGTTGACGCACTTGATCAGGGTCGACTTGCCCGAGCCCGAGGGACCGCAGACGACCACGACCTCGCCCTTGGCGACCTGGGTGCTGCAGTTCGTCAGCACCTGGAAGTCGCCGTACCATTTGCTGATGTTGTCGATGGCGATCATCGTCTCGCCGGGGGCCACCGCCTGGGCGCCGGAGATCAGGCTGCCCGGCTGCAGGCCGGCATCCTTCGGCGCGTGGCTGGCATCGGCGACGGGTTCGGCGGCGGTGGGGGCCGGCATCGGGGACGAGGTCATGACACGGTCTCCAGTGTCGGTCAGCGGATGATGGCCACGCGGCGCTGCAGGCGGCGCACGAGGTACGAGGCCGAGAAGCAGATCGCAAAATAGACCACGGCGGCGAAGACATACATCTCGACGAGACGGCCGTCGCGCTGGGCGACCTTCGAGGCGGCGCCCATGAAGTCGGTGAGCGAGAGCACGTAGACCAGCGACGTGTCCTGGAACAGGATGATGGTCTGGGTCAGCAGCAGCGGCAGCATGTTGCGGAAGGCCTGGGGCAGGATCACGTTGCCCATGGTCTGCCAGTAGTTCATCCCGAGGGCCTGGGCGGCGGCCGTCTGACCCTTCGGGATCGACTGGATGCCGGCGCGCATGATCTCCGAGAAGTAGGCCGCCTCGAAGGCCATGAAGGTGATCAGGGCCGACGGGAAGGCGCCGACCTGGATCGGCGTCGAGGATCCGGTCAGGTAGGCGCCGATATACGGCACCAGGAAGTAGAACCAGAAGATCACCAGAACCAGCGGCAGCGAGCGGCAGAGCTCGACGTAGGCCTTGGCGAGGTGCCACAGGCCGGGAATGCCCGACAGGCGCGCCATCGCCAGCAGCGTGCCGATGATGACGCCGCCCACGGCGGCCATGGCGGTGAGCGTCACGGTGAAGACCATGCCCTGACCGAACAGGTAGGGCAGGGACGAGGCGATGACGGAGAAGTCGAAATTCGAGAGCATCGGGGCCTGTTACCGGTGGCCGTCGGGCGGGGTGGCGGAGCGGAAGCGGGCGGCCCTCAGCGCTGGCCGGGGATGGCGACCGCCTTCTCCAGGAAGGTCGCCGCCGTGACGACCACGAGGTTGATGATCACGTAGAGGATCGTCGCGGCCGTGAAGGCCTCGAACACTTGGAACGAGAATTCCTGCATCGAGCGGGCCCGGGCGGTCAGTTCCAGCAGGCCGATGGTCAGCGCCACCGACGTGTTCTTGAGATTGTTGAGGAATTCCGAGGTCATCGGCGGCAGAATGATCCGGTAGGCGTTGGGCAGCAGCACGTAGCGGTAGGTCTGATAGGTGGTGAAGCCCATGGCGGTGCCGGCCATGCGCTGGCCCCGCGGCAGCGACTGGATGCCGGCGCGGACCTGCTCGGCCACGCGCGACGCGGTGAAGAAGCCGAGGCAGACCACCGCCGTGTAGAACGGCGCGTCCGGCAATTGCTTGATCGCGTCGCCGATCCGGGTCGGGACCACTTCGGGCAGCACGAAGTACCAGAGGAACATCTGGACCAGCAGCGGCACGTTGCGGAACAGCTCGACATAGGCCGTGCCGATCGCGTTCGCGGGCTTCGACGGCAGGGTGCGCAGCACGCCGACCAGGGAGCCCAGGAAGAAGGCGATCACCCAGGAGCAGAGCGCGGTCGTGATCGTCCACATGAGCCCCGAGAGCAGCATGTCGAGATACGTGCCGTTGCCCTCCGGCGAGGCGTCGAAGAAGATCCGCCAGTTCCAGTTGTAGTTCATCGCGCCGCTTCTACTGTGAACTTACAGAGACGCACCGCGGGCCGGAGCCCGCGGTGCGCATCATGGCATGAAACCGGACCGAACGGGTCTCAGTAGGCCGCCGGATCGGGGCTCGAGATCGGGGTCGTGAACTGCTTCTTCATCTCCGCGCTCATCGGCAGGTTGAGGTTGATGTTGCGCGGCGGGATCGGCTGGGTGAACCACTTGTCGTAGAGGGCCTTGCCCTCGGGGCTCGTGTAGAGCTTGGCGGTGGCGTCGTCCGCGACCTTCTTGAACTCCGTGTCGTCCTTGCGGAGCATGATGCCGTAGGGCTCGGGCTTCGACAGGGCCTCGGTGGAGATCTCGTAGGCGGAGGGGTCCTTCGACGAGGCGGCGAGCGAGGCGAGCAGCACGTCATCCATCACGAAGGCGGCGGCGCGGCCGGTCTCGACCATCAGGAACGCCTCGGCGTGGTCCTTGGCCGGCAGGATCGTCAGGCCGAGCTTGCGCTCCGTGTTGGCCTCGTTGATCTGCTTGATGTTCGTGGTGCCCGAGGTCGACACGACGGTCTTGCCCTTCAGGTCCTCGATCGTGTGCAGGTTGGCCGACTTCTTCGAGACGTAGCGGGTCGCGGTCAGGAAGTGCGAGTTGGTGAACCACACCTGCTTCTCGCGCTCGGCGTTGTTGGTGGTCGAGCCGCACTCGAGGTCGATCGTGCCGTTCGCCATCAGCGGGATGCGGGTGGCGGAGGTGACCGGGTTGAGCTTCACCTCGAGGTTCGGGAGGTTGAGCTTGGCCTTCACGGCGTCGGCGATCTTGTAGCAGATGTCCATCGCGTAACCGATCGGCTTCTGATCGGCGCCGAGATACGAGAACGGCACGGAGGCGTCGCGGTAGCCGATGACGATGGCGTTGGCGTCCTTCACCTTCTTGAGGGTGCCGGTCAGCTCCTGCGCCCCGACGCTCATCGGAGCGAGGGCGAGGGTCAGGCCCAGCGCCGCGGCGGCGCCGCGGCGAGCGATATCAGACTGCATCGGTACGGAACTCCTGGATCGGGCCGAACGACATCGGCCGGCGGCGGGGTACGCGGGCCCGCCCGCTCGGGCGACGCCTTTGCAATGATGGTGCCGGGAGAAGGGGCGAAGCGCCGCGCGAGCCTGCGGCTGAGTACGGACAAGTTGCGGCCAAGCCTCTGCGCACGTCCGCAGATGCGGTCCCTGCCGTCCTCATGGCCTCCTCCCAAGCGCTGAGCCGGCCTCACGCTCGCGCCGGCGGCATCATGCACACTTCTTAGGCGTACGCACGCGGTGCGGAGGACGGATCCGCCCGGAAAGCTGACGAATCCACGGTATAGAAAACGACGACGCCGCCCCCCGCGGTATCGGGAGGCGGCGTCGGACTGAAAACCCGGTTCGTGACCGCGGCTTACTTCGTCAGCTCATTGCCGCTGTAGTCGATCTTGCCGTCGGGTCCCTTCTTCCACTCGTACATGACGTAGTCGGGCCGGGTGATGTCGCCCTTCTTGTCGTAGGCGATCGGCCCGACCACCGTGTCCACCGGCTTGCCCTGGTGCAGCCAGTCGGCGAGCTTCTTGCCGTCGCTGGAGCCGGTCTCGGCCATCGCCTTCGCGAGGACCTGCACGGCCGCGTAGGAGTAGAGCGTGTAGCCCTCGGGATCGATGTTCTTGGCCTTGAAGGCGGCGAGCGCCGCCTTGGCGTTCGGGTTCTTCCGGGCGTCCGGCGGGAAGGTGGTCAGCGTGCCCTCGGCCGCGGGACCGGCGATCGCCACCAGCTCGCGGTCGACCATGCCGTCGCCGCCCATCATCGGTGCCTTCAGGCCCTGATCGCGCATCTGGCGCAGGATGAGCCCGGCCTCGGTGTAGTAGCCGCCGAAATAAACGACGTCGACGTTGGCGGACTTCAGCTTGGAGACGAGCGCCGAGTAGTCCTTCTCGCCCGGATTGATGCCCTCGGACATGACCTCCTTGCCGCCCTTGGCCTTGAAGGCCTTCAGCGTCTCGTCGGCCAGCCCCTTGCCGTAGGGGGTCTTGTCGTGGACGAAGGCGACCTTCTTGCCCTTGAAGTGATCGGCCAGGTAGTTGCCGGCGACGGCACCCTGCTGGTCGTCGCGGCCGCAGGTGCGGAACGTGTTCCACATGCCGCGCTCGGTGAACTTCACGTTCGTGGAGGCCGGCGTGACCTGGATGATGCCGGCGTCCAGGTAGACGTCGGAGGCCGGGATCGACACGCCCGAGTTGTAGTCGCCGACGACCATCTTCACGCCGTCGCTGGCGAACTTGTTGGCCACCGAGACGCCCTGCTTCGGGTCGGAGGCGTCGTCGCCGACCGTCACGGTCAGCGTCGTGCCCTTCAGCGTGCCGGCCTTGTTGAGGTCCTCGACCGCCTGGCTCGCGCCGTTCTTGAGCTGCGCGCCGATGGCGGCGCTGTTGCCCGTGATCGGCGCGGCGACGCCGAGCTTGACCTCGGCGGCCTGCGCGGCCGCCGCCATGGCGCCGAGGGCGAGCCCGGCCAGCAGAATCGATCTCATCGCGTACTTCCCCTAAGTGTCAGGACCGCACGTGCGGATCCGGCCGCACTCATCGGACCTCGCCGGCCGCGGGCGCCCGTGCGCGCCATGTCAGCGGTGAGGTCTTCTCGTAGAGCCAGCGGTACTGGCTCGTCATCTGGCGCGTCCGCGTGTAGCGGAAGCCCGCAGCGCCGATGATCATGACGATGACCGCGTCGACCGCATAGTAGTGCAGCGACAGCAGGGTGCCCGAAAACAGGGCGTAGTGAATGAAGCGCACGGCGGCTGCCACCAGAAGCAGCGCCAGGGCGCATTGCCAGAACGGCCGCCAGCCCCGGGCGATGCCGCGGGCGGCCATCCATCCGGCCCACCCGCCCATCACGACGGTCACCAGCAGGAACAGCCAGGCCGACGGCTCCTCGTACAGGATCCCCTGCAGCATGCTCATGTGATGTCCGGTCGATTGCTTCGGTTAACGCGCCCCTCGCCGTCATCGCGAGCGCAGCGAGGTGACCCAGGGGAGCGCAGCCTCGAAAGGTGTGGCGCCGCCGTAGGTTGCTTCGCTCCGCTCGCAAAGACGGGGATGCCAATGGCATCAACCGACAACGGCATCATGCCCCGACCGGGCCGGAATGGCCCCCCTCCAGGTAGGCGGCCTGGACGTTCGGGTCGTCGAGCAGCGCCCGACCCGTCCCGCTCATCGTGACCCGCCCGTTGACCAGCACGTAGCCGCGATGGGCGAGCTTGAGGGCGTGGTAGGCGTTCTGCTCGACGAGGAAGATCGTCATGCCGTCGGTCCGGTTCAGCTCCCGGATCGCGTCGAAGATGCCCTTCACCACGAGCGGCGCGAGGCCGAGCGACGGCTCGTCGAGCAGCAGCAGCCGCGGGCGGCTCATCAGCGCCCGGGCGATGGCCAGCATCTGCTGCTCGCCGCCCGACATGGTGCCGGCGCGCTGGTTGAGGCGCTCCTTGACCCGCGGGAACAGGGTGCAGACCTTCTCCAGATCCTCGGCGAAGAAGCGCCCGTCATGGAGCGCGGCGCCCATCTGGAGGTTCTCGTAGACGGTCATGCGCGGGAAGACCCGGCGCCCCTCCGGCGACTGGGCGATGCCGAGCCGGGCGATCGCGTGGGTCGGCAGCCGGGTGATGTCGCGGCCGTCGTAGGTGATCGTCCCCGAGCGCGCCTGGGGGCTGCCGAAGATCGTCATCATCAGGGTCGACTTGCCGGCGCCGTTGGCGCCGATCAGCGTGACGATCTCGCCCTCGGCCACGTCGAGGTCGACCCCGCGCAGGGCCGCGACGCTGCCGTAATAGGTCGAGACGTCGCGCACCGCGAGGAGCGGCGGCTTCCGTCCCGCCTGGATCGCCCGCGTCTCCTCGACGAGGACGTTGATGCCGGCGACGCTCATGCCGACGCTCCCGTGTGCGCCGCGTCCCCGTGCGGCACGGTGATCCCGACCTCGGCCTCCACGGCCTCGACCTCCTCGTCCTCGACGCCGAGATAGGCGGCGATCACCTTCGGGTCGGCCCGCACCTCGGCGGGGGACCCGTCGGCGATCTTCACGCCGTAATCGAGCACGACCACGTGGTCGGAGATCTCCATCACCACCGACATGTCGTGCTCGATCAGCAGCACCGAGGTGTCGTGCGCGTCGCGGATGTGGCGCAGGAGGCCGTTCAGCTCGGCCGATTCCCGCGGGTTGAGGCCGGCCGCCGGCTCGTCGAGGCAGAGCAGGACCGGGTCGGTGCACATCGCCCGGGCGATCTCCAGGCGCCGCTGCGCGCCGTAGGGCAGGGCGCCCGCCGGATCATCCGCCCGCTTCATCAGGTCGATGCGCTCGAGCCAGGCCTTGGCCCGCTCGATCGCCGCGGCCTGCGCGTCCCGGTAGGTCTTGAGGCCGAGCAGCCCGAGGATCGTGTAGCCCGAGGCCCGCATCAGCGGCGCGTGCTGGGCGACGAGCAGGTTCTCCAGGACGGTCATGCCCTGGAACAGGCGGATGTTCTGGAAGGTGCGGGCGACTCGCGCGGTGCGGTTCACCTTGTGGTTCGGAAGCCGCTCCAGCAGGTGCGCCGTGCCGTCGGCGTGCGCCAGCGTCAGCATGCCCTCGGTGGGCTTGTAGAAGCCGGTGATGCAGTTGAACACCGTGGTCTTGCCGGCCCCGTTCGGGCCGATCAGCGCGGTGATGTCGCCGCGGCGCGCCTCGAAGGACAGGTCGGAGACGGCGGTGAGGCCGCCGAACCGCATGGTCAGGTGCTCGACCGTGAGCACCGGCGGGGGGAGGGGGGACGTCGCCATCAGCCGTGCCCCTCGCTGACATGGGCGCCCGAGACCGCGCGCCGCCGGCCGAGCGACACGGACGGCATCCGCTCCGAGATCAGGCCGCGCGGCCGCCAGACCATCATGGCCACCATGGCGAGCCCGAACAGCAGCAGCCGGTACTCGCTGGGGTCGAAGCCCTCGCCGAACACGGCCTTCAGGAACCCGAGGTTGCGCAGCATCTCCGGCCCGCCGACCATCGCCACCGCGGCGATCGCGACGCCGACCTGGCTGCCCATGCCGCCGAGGACGACGATCGCCAGGATGATGGCGCTCTCCAGGAAGTTGAAGCTCTCCGGGCTGATGAAGCCCTGGCGCACGGCGAAGAACGAGCCGGCGAAGCCCCCGAAGGCCGCGCCCAGCGCGAAGGCCGTGAGCTTCGTGGCGGTGGTGTCGATGCCGAGCGAGCGGCAGGCGATCTCGTCCTCGCGCAGGGCCTCCCAGGCCCGCCCGATCGGCAGGCGGCGCAGGCGCAGGGTGACGAAGTTGGTGATCAGGGCCAGCCCGAGGATCAGGTAGTACAGGAAGATCAGCCGGTGCATCGAATCGTACGGGATGCCGAAGGTCGCGGCGAACCCGCCCTCGCCCGCCGTGAACGGGATGCCGAAGAAAGTCGCCCGCGGGATCGACGAGATGCCGGCCCCGCCGCCGGTGACGTCGGTCCAGTTGATCAGGACCAGGCGGATGATCTCGCCGAAGGCCAGGGTGACGATGGCGAGGTAGTCGCCGCGCAGGCGCAGCACCGGGAAGCCGAGGATCATGCCCCAGAGGCCGGCGAACAGGCCCGCCAGCGGCAGGCAGACCCAGAACGACAGGCCGAAGGTCGTCGACAGCAGCGCGTAGGAATAGGCCCCGACCGCGTAGAAGGCGACGTAGCCGAGGTCGAGCAGGCCCGCGAGGCCGACCACGATGTTCAGGCCCCAGCCGAGCATGACGTAGGTCAGGATCAGGATGCCGAGGTCGATCCAGTAGCGGGCCGAGGACAGGCCGCCGGTCGCCAGTGCCGAGATCATCGGCAGGGTCAGCGCGACGAAGATGAACAGCCAGAGACCGACCTTCGAGGTCTTCTGCCCGGCATCGGGCTCGCCGTGCACGGCCTCGGTGGCCTGGGCCGGGGAGGGGGTCAGCGCCCGCCGCGCGTCGCGGCGCAGCAGCACGAGGCGCTGGACGAGGCGCAGCACGAAGATCGCCGCGCAGAGCGCCGCCACCAGCCCCCAGCGCGGCACGAGCACCAGCTCGCTCCCGGGCCCGGGATCGGTCCGGTAGGCGATGATCGGGACACAGAGGCCGAAGGTGACGAGGGCGTAGAGGGCGGCGTCGCGCAGGATGCCGGCCATCGCGGAGCCGGGGAGAGCGTTCTGCGAGGCGGCCATCAGACTTTCTCGACCTCGGGCCGGCCCAGGATGCCCGACGGCATGAAGATCAGCACGATCGCCAGGATCGAGAAGGCGGCGACGTCCTTGTACTCGATGGAGAAGTAGGCCGACCAGAAGGTCTCGATCAGGCCGATGATCAAGCCGCCGAGCACGGCGCCGGGCAGCGAGCCGATGCCGCCGAGCACCGCCGCCGTGAACGCCTTCACGCCGGGCACGAACCCGTCCGAGAAGGACACGACGCCGTAGTACATGAGGTAGAGGACGCCCGCGACGGCCGCGAGCGCGGCGCCGAGCACGAAGGTCAGCGAGATCGTGCGGTCCACGTCGATGCCGAGCAGCGCCGCCATCTTGCGGTCCTGCTCGCAGGCGCGCTGCGCCCGGCCGAAGGGCGTGCGCTGCACGAGGTACCAGAAGCCGGTGAGCAGCACGGCGGTCACCGCCATGATCAGCACCTGCTTCCAGGCCAGGAACACCGCGTAGCCGTCGCGCTCGAACAGCGTGATGCCGCCCGACAGCATCGGCGGGGTCGGCTTGTTGCGCGCGCCCTGCACGACCTGCACGAAGTTTGACAGGAAGATCGAGACTCCGATCGCCGAGATCAGCGGCGCGAGGCGGAACGAGCCGCGCAGCGGCCGGTAGGCCACCCGCTCGATCGCCCAGCCCCACAGGGCGGTCAGCACCATGGCGACCACCAGCACCACCAGGAAGGCCAGCGCGATGGAGCTGACCCCGAGCCAGACCGTCAGCAGCAGGAAGGTGATGAGCGCGATGAAGCAGGAGACCATGAAGACGTCGCCGTGGGCGAAGTTCACCATGCCGATGATGCCGAACACCATCGTGTAGCCGATCGCGATCAGGCCGTAGATCGAGCCGAGCGTCAGCCCGTTGATGAGCTGCTGTACGAAGACGTCCATGAACTCTCGCGCGCAGGTTGCTTGGGCCGCCTACGGAGAGCGCAGGCAGCTTGGCGGGGCAAGTCTCGTACCGCAGCCGTAGCACACCGGCCACCGGTTTCATCGCCGCCCGAGCGTCGCGTGAAAACAGTCGACCACGCCAGTAACGCCCCCTGGCCGGGCTTGCGTGTGGCGCAGTTCCTGCGACACGTTAACGAATTGCAATGCTCGATCATCCCGGGCCCAGGCGAGGAGCAGTACCGATGGCAGGGTCGCGACTCACGACGATGATCTTCATCGGCATGCTCCTCGGCATCGCCGTGGGCTACGCCTGCAGCATCACCTGGCCCGATCCGCAGACCGCCAAGGAGATCGCCGGCTACATCGCGCTGGTCTCCGACGTGTTCCTCCGCCTGATCAAGATGATCATCGCGCCGCTGGTCTTCTCCACGCTGGTCGTCGGCATCGCCCATCTCGGGGATACCGCCTCTGTCGGCCGGGTCGGCGGTAAGGCGCTGCTCTGGTTCGTCGGCGCCTCGTTCTGCTCTCTGATGCTCGGCCTCATCATGGTCAACCTGATGCAGCCCGGCCACAACCTGAACCTGCCGCTGCCCGATGCCGGGGCCGGCACCGGGCTCAAGGCGGCCTCGCTCTCGCTCAAGGAGTTCGTGACGCACCTCGTGCCGAAGAGCGCTGTCGAGGCGATGGCCAACAACGAGATCCTGCAGATCGTGGTCTTCTCGATCTTCTTCGGCGTGGGCCTCGCCGCCCTCGGCGAGAAGGGCCGCCTGCTCGCGCAGGGCATCGAGGGCATCGCCGACGTCATGCTCAAGGTGACGGGCTACGTGATGATGTTCGCCCCCGTTGCGGTGTTCGCCGCCATCGCGGCGACGATCACCACGCAGGGCATCGGCGTGCTCGTGACCTACGGCAAGTTCCTCGTGGAGTTCTACATCAGCCTCGGCGTGCTCTGGACGCTGCTGATGGGCGTCGGCTTCCTGCTGCTCGGAGGCGGCGGCATCATGCGCCTGTTCAACCTGATCAAGGAGCCCTTCGTGCTGGCCTTCTCGACGGCGTCGAGCGAGGCCGCCTACCCCAAGATGCTCTCGAACCTGGAGAAGTTCGGGGTGCCGAACCGGATCACCTCGTTCGTGCTGCCGATGGGCTACTCGTTCAATCTCGACGGCTCGATGATGTACTGCACCTTCGCGGTGATGTTCATCGCGCAGGCCTACAACATCCCGCTGAGCTGGGGCCAGCAGCTCACGATGCTTCTCCTGCTGATGGTGACCTCGAAGGGCATGGCCGGCGTGCCGCGCGCCTCGCTGGTGGTGATCTCGGCGACGCTGTCGCACTTCAACATCCCGGAGGCCGGGCTGCTGCTGATCATCGGGATCGACCAGTTCCTCGACATGGGCCGGTCGGCCACCAACGTGCTCGGCAACAGCGTCGCCACTGTGGCGGTCGCCAAGTGGGAGGGCCAGCTCAGCACCACCGACCAGCGCCTCGACCATGTCGGCACGGTGGCCTCGCCCGCGGAGTAGGGGCCGGTCCGGGGAAATCTGCGCGCGCCGCGATGGCGGGCGCAGGACGGCCGCTCTCAAGAGCGCTCTCACGGGTGCCCTGAATCGCGGCGTGGCTTGTTCGGTGCCCTTCGGAGGCGGAGTGATGACGATGCGGCTCGTCGCGGTTCTGGCGCTGGCGCTGGCGGCGACGCCCGCCTCCGCCGTCGAGGTGCTCACCGGGACGCTCAGGAGCGTCGCCGAGCGCGGAGAGATCGTCCTCGGTTACCGGGAGAGCTCGGTGCCGTTCTCCTTCGTGGAGGGCAAGCAGTCGGACGGGAGCCCCCGACCGATCGGCTACGCCATCGACCTCTGCGGCGAGATCGCGGACGACATCCAGGCGGCGATCGGCCGGCCGGTGAAGATCCGCTACGCACCGGTCACGGCCGAGAGCCGCATCGAGGCGGTGACCTCCGGCAAGATCGACCTCGAATGCGGCTCGACCACCGCCAATGCCGAGCGCCGCAAGCAGGTCGCCTTCTCGCCGGTGGACTACATCAGCGCGACGCAGCTGCTGGTGAAGCGCGGATCGGGCATCGCCTCCTACCGCGATCTCGGCGGGAAGACCGTGGTGGTCACGGCCGGCACCACCAACGAGAAGGCCGTGCGCGACCAGTTCGCCCGCCTGAAGATCGACGCGCAGGTGGTGACGGCGCCCGACCACGCTGCCTCCTACGCGATGGTCAAGGCCAGCAAGGCCGACGCCTTCGCCACCGACGACGTGCTGCTCTACGGGCTGATCGCCACGGACGCGAAGGACGGGGCGAACTACACGGTGCTGCCCGACAAGCTCTCCTACGAGCCCTACGGCATCATGTTCCGCAAGGACGATCCGGAACTCGCCGGCCTCGTGCAGCAGACCTTCACGCGGCTCGCCGAGTCGCGGGCACTGCGCTGGACCTACGAGCGCTGGTTCCTCAAGCGCCTGCCCAACGGCGAGCGCCTCGACATCCCGATGTCGAACGACCTGCGGGTCAGCTTCCAGCTGATGGGCCTCGACGGGGGCGAGTGACCGGCGCGGGGACAGGCGCGGGGACAGGCGCGACGACCGGACGGCGCCTCGCTTTCGCCCAACCGGCACGCGAGGAAGACGCGGCCTGATCGCTTCCCTCCCGCCGCGAGCGTGCCACCGTCCATGCTGATCGCCGCGCCCTGCCCGAAACCGCTCGCCCTGGCACTGGCCGCCGCCCTCGGCTGCGCCGCCTCGGCGGCCTCCGCCCACCCGCACGTCTGGGTGACCGCCAAGGCGCAGCTCGTCTACGCGGACGGCAAGCTCGTCGGCGTCCGCGACACGTGGAGCTTCGATCCCGAGTACACGGCCTTCGTCACGCAGGGCCTCGACACCAACAAGGACGGCAAGCTCAGCCCGGAGGAACTCGCCGGGCTCGCCGCCGAGAACACCGCCAACCTCGCCGAGTTCGGCTACTTCACGAAGCTGAAGGTCGGCGGCAAGGAGCAGGCCTTCGGCGATCCGAAGGAGCCGGCGGCGCACATGGACGACCGGGCGCTGGTCATGACTTTCCTGCTGCCCCTGAAGACCCCGGTCCAGCAGGGGCGGGGGGTCGCCGCGCTGGAGGTCTACGACCCGACCTACTTCGTCGCCTTCTCGTTCGCCGAGGGCGCGGACGCCGCCACCCTCGCGGGTGCGCCCCAGGGCTGCGCCGCCACGGTCACCCGGCCGAAGACCGAGCAGCCGAAGACGGCCGATGCCGGGTCGCCGGGCATGACCGAGGCCTTCTTCGAGGCGCTCACCGCCGCCTCGACCTACGGGGTGCAGTTCGCCAGCCGGGTTCTCGTGGCATGTCCGTAGGCATCGGGATCGTCGCCCCCGCTGGGGCGGGACGGCTGGGACTGAGGCTCGGCCTCATGGCCGCGGCCATCGCGCTGGCCGCGCTGCTCGCGGCCGCGATCGCGTGGCTGGTCGCGCCCGGCCTCGCCGCGCCGCCGCCGCGCTCGCCCTTCGGGATCGGCTTCCGCGAGGCCGCGCCGGCCGCCACGGGTCTCGGCGGCGTCATCCTGGCGCTGCAGGCGAGCTTCTCCCACAGCCTCAACGCCGCGGTGAGCGCGCTGCGGGGCGGCGGCAGCTGGACCCCGCTGATCGGCCTCGCCTTCGCGTACGGCGTGTTCCACGCCGCCGGCCCGGGCCACGGCAAGGCGGTGATCGCCGGCTACATCCTGGCGGGGGAGCGGGCGCTCCGGCGCGGCGCCGCGCTGAGCGTGTGCGCCGCGCTGCTCCAGGCCTGCGTGGCCGGGGCGATCGTCGGCCTGGGCACGCTGGTCCTCAACGCCACGGCGGCGAGCATCACCCGGGCCGGCACCCTGATCGAGACCGTGAGCTTCGCCCTCGTGGCCCTGATCGGGCTGGTCCTGACGTGGCGCAAGGCCGGTCGCCTCGCCAATCTCGGCGCGGGTTGCGGCCCGGGCTGCAGCCACCTGCCGGAACCGCAGGCCCTCGACACCCTCGACACGTGGCGCGAGCGGGCCGGGGTGGTGCTGGCGGCCGGGACACGCCCCTGCGCCGGCGCCGTGCTGGTCCTCGTCTTCGCGGTGTCGCAGGGCGTGCCCGGCGCCGGCGTGCTGGCGGTCCTGGCGATGGCGCTCGGCACCGCGCTGACCACGACGGCCCTGGCCTGCCTCGCGGTCTTCGCCAAGCGGGTGGCGCTGCGCCTCGCGGGCGGACGGGGACAGGCCGGACTCCTGGCGCTCGGTGGCCTCGAACTCGTCGCCGCCGCCTTCGTGCTGGTCCTGGGCGCCGCGATGCTCTCGGGCCTCGCCCCGGGCCTCGGCGGCTGAAGGGCCTCGCCTTCCGGGGCGCGGCGTGCCACGCTGCGCGACCGAGACGGAGCGCGCGCCGATGCATCCCGACTTCGCGACGATCCTGAACTGGCGTCTGCTCGCCGGATCGCATCCCTTCCCCGGGCCAGACGGCGGGACCTGCATCAACGAGGCCGCGATGGTGGCCGCGGGCCTGCCCTACCGGGCGATCCGCTCCAGCGCGGACTGCCCACCCTGCTTCTCGCGGCCGGCCGCCGCCTACGCCCTCGGGCTCAACGACGCCATGCCGGACGAGGTGCGGCCGCAGCTGATGGCCTTCGTCCTGCGCCTGTCGGGCAGCGCCGACACGGCGGAGATCGAGGCCGCCCGCACCCGGCAGCTGGCGCTGGAGAGCGTCCGCCGCATTCTGGCGCCGCTCTGCGCGGTCGCCGGGATGGTCGAGGACGCGGAAGCCTGCTCCGGCGCGCCAGACTGGCCCGCGGCCCTGGCGGCGGCCCGCGCGGCCGCGTGGCGGGGCGGGGCGCGCGCGCAGGCGGCGGCCCAGGCGCGGCGCTGGCGGGAAGGCGCGCTGATCGCGGCGGTGTCCCGCACCGCGACGGCGGCGGAACGCGCCGGCGAGGACGCGCGGTGCGCCGCCGAGGTGGCCGAGGGGGCGGCGCCGTTCCTGACCGGAACCTGGGCCGAGGCCTGCGCGATCCTCGCGGAGACCCTCGCCATCGGCCGGCAGGCGCCGGAGATCGCCGTCGCCGGCGCCCGACAGCGCATGGACGCGGCGCGCGCCCGGGTGCCGGCCTGATCAGGCCGCCGCGGGCGCGGCGTCGAGATCGAAATCGATGGTGCCGCAATTCTCCAGGAACGTGCCGGTGAGGTGGTAGAAGAACGTCCCGTGGCCGACCACCGCGATGGTGGTCTCCGGCCGGGCCCGCAGCCAGTCGCGGAACGCCGCGACCCGGGCGTCGAACAGGGGGCGGGGCTCCACTGGGTAGCCGCCGACCTCGCAGCCCGGCTCCGCGTGCCACCAGACCTCGGGCAGGTGCCCGACATCGAGGTGGGGGAATTCCGCGGCGATCTCCGAGGCGGCCCGGCCGACATCGCAGCTGCTCTCCTGGCACTCGCGGTGCAGCACCTCGACCAGCACCCGCGGCCGGCGCGGATGCTCGCCGAACAGGATCGCCGCGGTCTCGATGGCGCGGGTCAGGGGCGAGACCACCACGAGATCGAAGGGGATCGGCCGGAGCCGCTCCCGCGCGGCCCGGGCCTGGGCTTGGCCCAGCTCGGTCAGGCGGGCGTCGGGCAGGCCAGGATCGCCGCCCCCGTGCCGGTGGGCGGCGTTGAAGGTCGACTGCCCGTGGCGGATGCAGACGATGCGGGTCTTGTCCTGCATGGATCTCGAAGACGTTCCGGAGAGGGAATGGCGGACCAGACCGGTCACGCGAAGCGGCCGCCGCGCTGGATGACCTCGATCTTGTAGCCGTCCGGGTCGGTGGCGAAGAAGAACCGCGCGAGCACGTCGTCCCCGTGCTTGAGGGTCTTGACGTCGGTGGCCGTGAAGCCCTCGCGCCGGTGCCGGGCGTGCTCGGCCTCCACGTCGTCGACCACGAAGGCGATGTGCCCGTAGCCGTCGCCGAGATCGTAGGGCTTGTCGCGGCCCTTGTTCACCGTGAGCTCCAGCTCGAACGGCGAATCCGGATCCCGCATGTAGACGAGGGTGAAGTCCGGGAAGTCGAACCGGCCGGACACCGCGAGACCGAAGGCACGGGCATAGTAGTCGCGCGCGCGCTCTTCCTCGAGGACGCGGATCATGGCGTGGACGGGCTTGGACATGCGCGCGGAGTTCCGTGGGCACGCCGGCGGCGTGCAGCGCCCACTATGTGGCGCGATCCGCGGCCGCGAAAAGGCCGGTGGCGCGGCGCCGGGGTCGCGCCCCGGGACGTCGGCCACGAGCGGTCGAAGAACCCGGCCCGTATAGACCGATCCCATATTGCATATCCTAGATCAATATCTGTTCTTTAAATCGTTCCAAGGAATGTATTGGAGTCAATATATGAGGAGACATTCTGATATAAGATGTCGCAAAAGGCTCGGAGACACAAAATCAAACCGCAAAATGATATTTCTCATTGACACAATCGCGCTTCCAACGCTTTATCGCCCTCGACGACCAAAGTGAATCCCATGAGATCATGAGGCCGATCATCGATCGAGTGAAGGGATTTCAAGACAGTGATACGCTTATCCAATATAAATATACTTCCAAAAATTGCTGCCGTCATCGCGCTGATATGCGTGATTGTCGGCGGATGTATCTGGTACGCTCAGGCGCGGATGACGGTCATCGACGACCGCTACAGCGAGTTCCTCGCCCGCGAGGCGACGGCGGTGGCGGAGGCACGCAGGCTGAACCGCCTGGTGATCGAGTTGAATTACTGGGTCTACCGGATCATCGCGGAGACCGATCAGGGCCAGATGCAGGCCGCCAACAGCGGCTTCGAGGCCGCGCTGCCCGCGGTGAGGGCGCTCCTTCCGAGCCTCCGATCGCACGCGCCGACCTTCGCCGCGCGCATCGATGAGCAGGCCGCGCGGATCGAGCGATATCTCAGGGACGTGAGCGAGGTCCGCCGGCTGGGCACCGCCAATCAGAACGAGCAAGCCATCGCGCTGATCCACAAGGCGATCGATCCGACGTTCTCCGGCTTGCTGACCGACGGCAACCGGATGGCCGAGGACATCGATACGTACATGCAGAAGGGCTCGGGCGACCTGACCGATCAGACCAACGAGACCCGCCGGACGCTGATGATCGTCAGCGGTCTCGGCATGCTGGCGGGGCTGCTGGCGGCGGTGTTCATCGCCACGGTCGGGATCACGCGGCCGCTCGACCGGCTGGTCAAGGTCCTGCAGCGGATGGCGCAGGGCGAGGTCGAGGCCGAGATCACCGAGGCCGCCCGAAGGGACGAGGTGGGCGCCGTCGGCAAGGCCGTCGAGGGCATCAAGGTCATGGTCGCCCGCAAGGCCGCCGAGGAAGCCGAGATGAAGCGCCGCGCCGACGAGGCGGCAGCGGCCGCGCGCAGGCGGACCATGGCGGAACTCGCGGACGGGTTCGAGCGGGCCGTGGGGAGCATCGTCGGGATGGTCTCGTCCTCGGCCACCGAGTTGCAGGCCACGGCCCAGACTATGACGTCGAGCGCGACCGAGACGGCCAGCCAGTCCACCACGGTGGCGGCCGCCGCCGAGCAGGCCTCCGCCAACGTCCAGACCGTGGCGGCCGCCGCCGAGGAGCTGGGCACCTCCGTGCAGGAGATCGGCCGGCAGGTCCTCGGCTCGGCCAACCTCGCGCAGGCGGCGGTCGGCGAGGCGGACGAGACCCAGCACCTCGTTCAGGCGCTCAGCCAGGCGGCGACGCGCATCGGCGATATGGTCGGGCTCATCGCGAACATCGCCGGCCAGACCAACCTGCTGGCGCTGAACGCCACGATCGAGGCGGCCCGGGCCGGCGAGGCCGGCCGCGGATTCGCGGTCGTCGCCGCCGAGGTCAAGGAGCTCGCCGGCCAGACCGCCCGGGCCACCGAGGAGATCAGCCAGCAGATCGGCCAGATCCAGGGTGTGACCGGCCAGGCGGTCTCGGCCATCGACACGATCGCCGCCCGGATCCGCGAGATCGACGCGGTCGCCGCCACCATCGCGGCGGCGGTCGAGGAGCAGGGCGCGGCCACGCAGGAGATCGTCCGCAACGTCTCGCAGGCGGCGGCCGGCACCGACGAGGTGACGAGCAACATCGCCGGCGTGGCGCGGGCCTCGGAAGAGACCGGCGCCGCGGCAGCCCAGGTGCTGGGAGCCGCCGGCGAGCTGTCGCGCCAGTCCGAGCATCTGGGCGTCGAGGTCTCCCGCTTTCTCGGGTCGGTCCGGGCGGCCTGAGGCCGATCAGCCGCCGACCCGCAGGACCTGCGTCCGGGTGCCGGCCTGCGCGAAGGCGTCCGGGTCGGCGCCGGTCATCCAGACCTGCCCCGGCAGGGCCTCGAGGGCCTCGAACAGGCCGGCCCGGCGGCGGGGATCGAGGTGGGCCGCCACCTCGTCCAGGAGGATCAGCGGGGCGATGCCGCTCATGGCCCGCACCAGCCGCGCGTGGGCGAGGACGAGGCCGATGAGCAGCGCCTTCTGCTCGCCCGTGGACGCCGTCCCGGCCGGCACGTCCTTCGGGCCGTGGCGGACCACGAGGTCGCTGCTCTGCGGCCCGATCAGCGTGCGGCCGGCGGCCCGGTCCCGGTTGCGGCCGTTGCGGAGCGCCATGCGGTAGCGGTCCTCGGCCTCGAGGGCCGGCCAGACCGCGACCAGATCGTCGAGGTCGCCCTCGAGGCGGATGGCCGCCCAGGGGAAGGGCTGCGCGTCGTCCCGGGTCTCGGCGATCAGCCGGTCGAGGCGCTCGGCGGTCTCGCGCCGGGCGAGCGCCACGGCGACGCCGAGCTCCGCGACCTCCCGCTCCACCGCGTCGAGCCAGCGGTCGTCGTCGGGCCGCTCCTCCAGCAGGCGGTTGCGCGAGCGCAGGGCCCGCTCCAGCGCGGAGACCCGGGCGCCGTGGGCGGCGTCGACCGCCAGCACGAGACGGTCGAGGAACCGCCGCCGGTCTCCGGCCGCCCCGCGGAACAGGCCGTCGAGGTCGGGGGTCAGCCAGACGACCCGCAGGAACTCGCTGAACGCCACCGGCGAGGCCGCGGTGGCGCCGTCGATCCGGCACAGCCGGCTCGCGCGCCCGTCGGGACCCGGCGGCTCGAGCCCGGTGCCGAGCCGGTGCTCGGCGCCGTCGCGGTCGAGGGTGAGCGAGACCGCGAATCCGCCCGGGCCGCCGCTGCGCGCCATGGCGGCGAACTCCGCCCGGCGCAGGCCCCGGCCCGGCACGAACAGCGAGAGCGCCTCGAGCAGGTTGGTCTTGCCCGCGCCGTTCTCCCCGACCAGCGCGACGAAGCGGGCCTCGGGCGTCAGTTCGAGGTCCGCGTGGTTGCGGAAATCGCGGGCGATCAGGCGGGTGACGCGCAGGCTCGACCCGTCGGGCTCGTCCCGCGGATCGCGGATGTCGGTCATCGGTGAACCGAGGGGTGAACCGAGGGGCCGAGACGCGCCGCGCTCAACCGTCCCTTGCTGTCTGACATCCCATCCAACCACCTCGCCCCGAGGCGCCCGCGTCAGCGGGCCGCGCGGGCGGGCTCCAGAAACCACATCGCCGTCCGGGGACCTCCCGCGCGGCCCCCGCTGCGCTCCGGCACCTCGGGACGAGGGCGGGACCGGGATCCGCGCGGCCGCCTCACACCCGCATCGGCATCAGCACGTACAGCGCCGGCGCGCCCTCGCGGTCCTGGATCAGGGTCGGCGAGCCGGGATCCGCGAGCTTGAACAGGGCGGTGTCGCCCTCGAGCTGCGCGGTGATGTCGAGGAGGTAGCGGGCGTTGAAGCCGATATCGAGGCCGGCGGCCTCGTAGTCGACGTCGAGTTCCTCGGTGGCACTACCGGAATCCGGGTTGTTCACCGAGAGCGCGAGGCGCCCTTCGGCGAGCCCGAGCTTCACCGCGCGCCCGCGCTCCGACGAGATCGTCGAGACCCGGTCCACGGCCTTCGCGAAGGCGTCGCGCTCGACGGTCAGCCGCTTGTCGTTGTTGGCCGGGATCACCCGCTGGTAATCCGGGAAGGTGCCGTCGATCAGCTTGGAGATCAGCGTCAGGCCGCCGGCGAAGCGCAGGCGGATCTTCGCGGGCGACAGGTCGACCGCGACGGTCTCGCCGCCGTCGTCGAGGAGCTTCTGGATCTCGGCGACCGCCTTGCGGGGCACGATCACGCCCGGCATGCCGACGCTGCCCTGCGGGGCCGGGATCTCGACGCGGGCGAGCCGGTGGCCGTCGGTTGCCACCGCCCGCATCGCCGGGCCGTTCTCGGTCTCCAGCGTGTGCAGGTAGATGCCGTTCAGGTAGTAGCGGGTCTCCTCGGTGGAGATCGCGAACTGGGTCTTCTCGATCAGCCGCTTCAGGTCTGCGGCGGCGATCTCGAAGCCGTGCGGCATCTCGCCGGCGGCGAGGTCCGGGAAGTCGCCCTCCGGCAGGGCGCCCAGGGCGAAGCGCGAGCGTCCGGACCGGATCGTCATCTGGCCGGACTCGCCGCCGGTCTCCAGGGAAACCTGCGCGCCGTCGGGGAGCTTGCGCACGATGTCGTAGATCACGTGCGCCGGCACGGTCGTGGCGCCCGCATCCGCCACGTCCGCCGGCACGCTCTCGGTCACCTCGATGTCGAGATCCGTCGCCCGGAGCTGGAGACCCGACCCTTCCGCGCGCAGGAGCACGTTCGACAGGATCGGGATCGTGTTGCGGCGCTCGACGACCCGGTGCACGTGGCCGAGCGACCTGAGCAGGGCCGCGCGCTCGACAGTGACTCTCATCGCAATACTCAAGTGATAGGGACGGCGCCGCGGCCGGCGACCGTCGCGGAATATGGCCGTTCAGCTTGGCGAAGGGGACAGGGGAACGCAAGGCCGCCGTCGGTGCACCGCACAGCGACCTCCGCGTCCAGGGCGGATGCCCATGTCCGGAGCGGGGTATCGGCCCCCGGCGGCCCGTGCGAAAGCGCCGCGACCGACCCGGACCCCCCATCCCGATCATGCTGCAGACCATCGACCCCGCGGGCAACACCGCAGAACCCTCGCAGGCCACCCCGAGCGCCCCCCCGAGTGCTCGGCGGATCCTCGCCGCG
Organism: Methylobacterium sp. 13MFTsu3.1M2; assembly: GCF_900112625.1. Classification (NCBI taxonomy): domain Bacteria; kingdom Pseudomonadati; phylum Pseudomonadota; class Alphaproteobacteria; order Hyphomicrobiales; family Methylobacteriaceae; genus Methylobacterium; species Methylobacterium sp. 13MFTsu3.1M2. The sequence goes on along the minus strand of NZ_FOMM01000016.1, from coordinate 17,393 downwards.
AGCTTCGTCGGGACGGCGATCGAGTTCTTCGACTTCTACATCTACGCCACCGCCACCGCCCTGGTGATCGGCCCGGTCTTCTTCCCCGCCGGCGCGCCCGGCGTGCAGCAGCTCAGCGCCTTCGCGACCTTCGCCATCGCGTTCATCGCGCGGCCCGTCGGCGCGGCCCTGTTCGGGCATTTCGGCGACCGGGTCGGCCGCAAGGCGACGCTGGTGGCGTCGCTGCTGATCATGGGCATCTCCACGGTGCTGATCGGCTGCCTGCCGACCTACGCGTCGGTCGGCTGGTGGGCGCCGGCGGCGCTGTGCATCCTGCGCTGCGGGCAGGGGATCGGGTTCGGCGGCGAGTGGGGCGGCGCGGCGCTGCTGGCGGTCGAGAACGCGCCGCCGGGCCGGCGCGCGTGGTACGGCATCTTCCCGCAACTCGGGGCGCCGGTCGGCTTCGTCCTGGCCAATCTCGGCTTCCTCGCCCTCAGCTTCGGCCTGACGCCCGAGAGCTTCCAGGCCTGGGGCTGGCGCCTGCCGTTCCTGGCCTCGGCGGCGCTCGTCGGCGTCGGGCTCTACGTGCGCCTGAAACTCACCGAGACGCCGGCCTTCAAGGCGGCGCTCAGCCAGGCCCGGCCGGAGCGCGTGCCCTTCGCCACCATGCTGACCCAGCACGGACACGCCGTCCTGGTCGGCACCTTCGCGATGGTGGCGGTCTACGCGGTGTTCTACCTCTCGACCGTCTTCGCCCTGGGCTACGGCACCGGCACCCTCGGCTACAGCCGGCCGACCTTCCTGCTGTTCGAGTGCATCGCGGTCTGCTTCATGGCGCTCGGCACCGTCGTGTCGGGGGCCGCGGCCGACCGCTTCGGCCGCCGGCCTGTGCTGCTCTCCGGCATGGCCGTGACGTTCCTGCTGGGCTTCCTCATGGGGCCGATGCTGGGTCACGCCGCCGGCACCGGCACCTGGCCGCCGGTCCTCGGCTTCCTGTGCCTCAGCCTCCTGACGATGGGGTGGGTGTTCGGACCGATGGGCGCCGTCCTGCCCGAGCTGTTCCCGACGCGGGTGCGCTACACGGGCGCCTCGGTGACCTACAACCTCGCGGGGATCCTGGGGGCCTCGGGGGCGCCCTACATCGCGCAGCAGCTCGCGGCCTACGGCGGCATCGGCTTCGTCGGGTTCTACCTAGCGGGGGCCGCGATCCTCAGCTTCCTCGCCGTGCTGGCCATGCCGGAGACCGCCGGCCGCTGACGGGACGGGCGGGCGCCGCCGGCCTCAGCGGCCGGCGCGATCCTGAGCCGCCGCCACGGTGGGCTCGAAGCGCCCGAGGAAGCGCGTCCGCTCCCACAGCTCGATCGCGTCGCGCCCGACCATCGCCCGGGCGCGGCGGCGCGCCTGCGTGTCGTCCTCGGCCGACAGGATCTCGGCCGCGCGGACGCGGCCCGCCCGGTCGAGCCGGAAGGCCCTGTAAGCGCGGCTCCGGTGAGCCGTTCCAGCATCCAGCGCGAGCATAGCGACATCCTCCGGGCCGGAACGTCCCGGAAGATGGTTAACCGTCGGTAAATCGCGATTCTCGCGATCGAGGACGCGGTCCCGACGCGCCCGCTCGGCGAGAGCGGAGCTCCTCAGCTCCGCTTGTCGAGCGGGCGACCGAGGAGGCGGGCGAACTCGGCCTCGATCTCCTCCACCGAGAACGGGTTGCCGGATCCCTTCGCGTCGGGCGTGGGCGCGGACGGCGGCGGCGGCGGCGGGGCCGGCACGGGCGGAGGGGGTTCGACCTTGGGCATCGCCGGCGGCGGCACGGGTTTGGCCGGAGGCGGAGGTGGAGGTGGGGGCGGCGGGGCCTCCGGCTCGTCGACCGGGGCGGGGGCGGGCACCGGCTCGACCGGGACGCTCGCCATCGCGGCGGCCAGCGGATCGACGCCCTCGGGCGCCGGCGGGGCGGGCGCGGGCTGCGGCGGCGGCGTCACGGCCGAGGACGAGCGCGACAGGGCGGCCTGGAGCTGCCGGGCCATGTCGGACAGGACCACCGGATCGACCGACTTGCGCTCGGAGGGCACCGCGAGGCTTGGGGCCAGACGGGCGGGCTCCGGCTCCGCCGGTGCCGGCTCGGACTTGCGCTCGGAGGCCGGGTTGGGCCGCGGCTCGATCAGCGGCGGCGCGGTCCGGCTCAGGATCCGCCGCGGCGCGACCGGCTCGCGCGGCGGGGGCGCGGGCGGCTCCACCGCCGGCGGCGCGATCGGCGGCGACACCATCGGCGGCGGCACCACCGGCTCGGGCACGGGCGGCGCCGGGGGTTGAGGCGCGGGCGGCTGGGGCGGCGCGGCACTCAGAGGTGCGGTGACGTCCTGGCCGGGCTCGTCGCCGCCGAACAGCCCGGGATCGAGGGGCAGAGTCACGGGCGGAGCGGAGGCCGAGCGCGGCACCGGCGACGGCACCACCACCGGCATCGCGAAGCCCGGATCGAACAGCGGTTCCGCGCGCCGGCCGCCGGATTCCGGCAGACCGCGGGGCGGCTCGGGCAGGCGGCCGCCCTGGACGAGGGGGTCCGGGAGCGGCTCGTCCAGCGGCTCCGGCGCCAGCTCCGGCCGGATCGCCGCCTCCGGCAGGGGCCGCTGGCCGCGCTGGATATTGCGCTCGACCACCACGTCGTTGGGGCCGCCCACGAGGAGCAGGTGCTCGACATTGTCCCGGCGCAGCAGGATGAGCTGCCGGGCCCGGTCGAGCTCGTACACGTCGACGATCCCGAGCCGCGGCTGGCGCCCGCGGCTCCCGGACCGCCCCGGCAGAGCGAGGCTCCGGCCGGTGAGCCGGCGCACCGTGAACACGATCGCCGCGAGCGCCGTGAAGATGACGGCGAAGATCACGATATACTGGACGATGGGGGAGCCGTCAGAGCCGAACACGGATTGCAGCCATCGCAAGATTACGCACTCGCACGTTCCGACCGCCGCGGGTGCGCGACGGCACGGACTTGATCCATACCACGCCGGAGGGGCGGCAAGGCAAACGACGTTAAGAGTTCGTTAACAGACCTTTTAATTGAGCGCGCGCAAGACAATAGGTCGGGACTGCGCCGCCGGCCCGGCCGAACCGGGGGTTCACTCCCCCCGTGGCGCGAGCTGACGCGGGCACCGGCCGACCCGGAGATCGGGCTTAACGCGCCGTTAACCATGCGGGCGGCAGATTTTGCCGGGCCCGCTCGTCCCGGCGCGGCCACGCCATCCCGGAGGCGACCATGGCCCTCACCGATCTGCCCGTGCTGAGCATGCTGCGCACGCGGATGCAATGGGCGCAGGCGCGCCAGGGCGTGATCGCCGAGAACGTCGCCAACGCCGACATGCCGGGGTTCAAGCCCCGCGACCTCGTGGAGCCGCGCTTCGATCGGGCGACCGGCGCCCTCGCCACCAGCGGCTCCGGCCTGACGCTCACGAGCGCGGGCCACATGGCGCCGCCTGGCCAGACGGTCGGCGCCGACTCCAAGCGCGCCAAGGGCTTCGAGGTCCGGCCCAGCGGCAACGGCGTCAACCTCGAGGACGAGATGATGAAGGCCGGCGAGAACCAGGCGGACTACCAGCTCGCCGCCTCGCTGTACCAGCACAGCCTGACCACCCTGAAGATCGCGATCGGCAAGAGCTGACGCGCGACGACCGAATGTGGAGCGCCGACGGCCGCGGGGTCGCGGCAGCGGGAGGGTCCTGAGCCATGGAATTCACGAAGTCGCTGGCGGTGGCGGCCGCGGGCCTCAAGGCCCAGTCGGGCCGGATGCGCATCATCGCCGAGAACATCGCCAACGCCGATTCCGCGCCGGCCTCCGCCGGGGCGCAGCCCTACCGCCGCAAGATCCCGACCTTCACCAGCCACCTCGACGACGAGACCGGTGCCAAGCTCGTCGAGGCGGGGCGCGTCAGGCGCGACCCGTCGGCCTTCCGGACCAAGTACGAGCCCGGCAACCCCGCGGCCGACGCCCAGGGCGTGGTGCAGATGCCCAACGTCAACGCGCTGATCGAGAACATGGACCTGCGGGAGGCCCAGCGCTCCTACGAGGCGAACCTCAACATGATCAGCGCCACCCGCAAGATGCTGGCGCAGACCCTCGGCATCCTGAAGTGACCCCCGAAGCCCGCGGCAGGACCGCTTAGCAAGGACGCATGGCGATGGCTTCGAGCAACTTCGCGGCGGGTGCCTACGCGGCCGTCCAGGGCCTCGCCGGCGGCCGGCCCGCCCCCCGGGTGCAGCCGACGACCGGCACCGGCACCGACTTCATGCAGATGCTCGGGCAGACCCTGGACAGCGTCGGCGATGCCGGCCGTCGGGCCGATTCCCAGGCCGTCTCCGCGGCCGCCGGCAAGGCCAACGTCGTGGACGTGGTCACCGCGGTCGCCGAGAGCGAGACGGCCCTGCAGACCATGGTGGCGGTGCGCGACCGCATGATCTCCGCCTACGAGGAGATCATGCGGATGCAGATCTGACCGGCCGACCGTTTCCCCGCCCGCTCCCCCCGCACTGAGCGCACCCCCATGACCGGTCTCGCCATCCTCGACATCGCCCGCGACGGCATCTTCGTGTTCCTCAAGGTGGCCGGGCCCCTGATGCTGGTCGCGCTCGCGGTCGGCCTCGCCGTCTCCCTGGTCCAGGCCCTGACGCAGATCCAGGAGCAGACGCTGATCTACGTGCCCAAGGTCGTGGCGGTGTTCGCCGCGCTCCTGCTGATGCTGCCCTTCATGGGCGACGCCATGGCCGGCTACATGACCCGCATCGCCGCCCGCATCGCGGCCGGCGGCTGATGCGCCCGCCGGCCGGGACAGGCGCGGCCCCCGCGTGCCATAGGGGCCGCGATGAACCTGCTCCTGCCCGGCATCGCCTCGGCCTACCTGATCACCTTCGCGCGCATCGGCACGCTGATCATGCTGATGCCGGGGATCGGCGAGCAGACGGTGTCGCCGCGCCTGCGCCTCGCCTTCGCGCTGCTCACGTCCCTGGTGTTGTTCCCGACCGTGCGCCCGCTGCTCGGCGGCACGGAGGGCGTGGCCGGCCCGCGGCTGATCGGGCTCCTGTTCGGCGAGACGGTCATCGGGCTGGTGCTCGGCCTCACGGTGCGGATGATCCTCGCCGCCCTTCAGACCGCCGGGGTGATCATCTCGGCGCAGGTCGGGCTGTCCTACGCGATGACGGTGGATCCGAGCCAGGGCGGCCAGCAGGTGGCGATCGGCAACTTCCTGTCGTTGCTCGGGATCACGCTGATCTTCGCCGCGGACCTGCACCATCTCGCCATCGAGGGCGTGGCCCGCAGCTACGTGGTGCTGCCCCCCGACGGCGTGCCGTCCTTCTCGGACGCGCTGATGCTGGCCACGAAGGCGCTGGCCCGGGGCTTCACCCTGGCGGTGCAGATCGCCGGCCCGTTCATCGCCTTCGGGATCCTGTTCAACCTGGGTCTCGGCGTGCTGTCGCGGCTGATGCCCCAGATGCAGGTGTTCTTCCTGGCGGTCCCGGCCTCGGTGCTGATCGGCATGCTGCTGCTGATGGGCTGCCTCGGCGTCATGATGGGCGTCTTCCTGGACGACCTGGGCCGGTATCTCGGGGATTACGTCGGCCGCTGAGCGGCCGGATCGCCCATACCCCGACGATGCCCACGCTCTGAGCCCGACGCGCGATGGCCGACGATACCGACGACGAGGACAAGACCGAGGAGCCGTCCCAACGACGGCTCGATCAGGCGATCGAGCGCGGCGACGTCGCGACCAGCACCGAGATCAACACCTTCGCGATACTGGCCGCGTTCACCCTGGCGCTGCTGGTCGCGGCCCCGACCATCGCCACGAACCTGCTGCACGGGCTCAAGGCCTACCTCGCCAACGCCCATACCCTCCCGGACGACGCCACGGCCATGAAGGCGGCCATGACGCGCGGCCTGTGGCTGTGGCTCCAGGCGGTGGCGGTGCCGGTCGGGCTGGCGGTCGTGGCCGGGCTGGCCGCGGGGCTCCTGCAGCACCCGCTGGTCTTCTCCGCCGAGACGCTGATGCCGAAATTCTCGCGCCTCTCGCCGATGGCGGGCGTGAAGCGGCTCCTCGGCGTCGAGGCCCTGTTCCAGTTCGGCAAGGGGCTCGCGAAGATCGCCGCCGTGGGCGTGGTCGGCGCGGTGATGCTGTGGAACGACCGCGACCGGCTGGAAGTGTTCGCCCAGCTGGACCCGGCCGCCTCCATGCCGGCGATCCTGTCCCTCAGCCTGAAGCTGCTCGCCGGCATGCTGTGCATGCACCTCGCGATCACCCTCGGCGACGCGCTCTACGCGCGGTTCCGCTGGCGCAAGCGCCACCGGATGTCGAAGGAGGAGCTCAAGCAGGAGATGAAGGAGTCGGAGGGCAATCCCGAGGTGAAGGGGCGCCTGAAGCAGCTCCGGATGGCCCGGGTGAAGAAGCGCATGATGGCCGCGGTCCCCACCGCCACCGTCGTGGTGACGAACCCCACCCACTACGCGGTGGCGCTGCGCTACGAGACCGGCATGGCCGCGCCGGTCTGCGTCGCCAAGGGCGTCGACGCGCTCGCCCTGCGCATCCGCGCGGTGGCGGCCGAGCACGGCGTCGCGGTGATCGAGAACCCGCCGCTCGCCCGGGCGCTCCACGCCACCGTGGAGATCGACCGGGAGATCCCGGCCGAGCACTACCGCGCGGTGGCGGAGGTCATCGGGTTCGTGCTGCGCCTGCGGAGACGGGCGGCGTAGCCCCGCGCGATCCGCGCGCCGCGCCGTCTCGCCGAACGCCCGGTGGGGCGAAAGCCACGCTTCCTCCACCTTTTTTCGCGAGGCTGTGTCAAGGCTTGGCGCGACGAGACTGATGCCGCGCCCCGCATGTCCTGATATGGCCGGCGGACTAACCGGGTGACTGTTCTGGAATGAAGCCGATGGCCGACGTCACTGGACCTCCGGCGCCCGCCGCGGGCCCGCAGAATTCGGGTCCCCCGGTCGCGCAGGCCTCGTCCCTGCTCGGAACGGGCTCGATCGACCGCTCGGAACAGCCGGGCCGGGTCGGCCTGCTCCTCGTGCTCGCCGGCCTGCTGGTCGGCGCGGCCATCGGCCTGTCCTTCGTGGCCAATGAGCAGGCCCAGTCGCTGATCGTCTGGCTGCTGGCCCTCCTGGCCATGGCGGGCGTGTTCTTCCTGTTCGCCCTCGCCATCGGGGCGCTCCAGCTCAGCGGCAGCGCCGCCCGGGACGACATCACCAAGGGCATCGTCGACGCTTCGCCGGACGGCCAGCTGGTCGTCGAGGACGGCGGCCGGCTGATCTACGCCAACGAGGCCTATCTCCGGATCGCCAGCGGCGACACCTTCTCCAACCTCGTGCCGGTGGAGCGCATCCTCGTCGGCTCGCCGGAGGTCTCCGAGGCGGTCTACCGCCTGTCGCAGGCCTCGCGCGACGCCCGGGCCCACACCGAAGAGGTGCGGATGTCGCCGCCCCTCGGCCCAACGGCCGGCGAGCGCGGCTTCGGCTGGTACCGGGTCTCGGTGCGGCCCCTCGCGCGCCCGCGCCGGGCGGCCTCCCTCTGGACGGTGGCCGACATCACCGCCGAGCGGGAGCGGCAGGAGAACGTCTTCCAGGAACTCCAGCACGCCATCGACTACCTCGACCACGCCCCGGCGGGCTTCCTGTCGATCGATCCGGCGGGCGCCATCGTCTACATGAACGCGACCCTGGCGGCCTGGCTCGGCTACGACCTCGCCAGCGTCGGCCCCGGCGGCCCGCACCTCACCGAGATCGCCCCGGAGGCGGACGTGCTGGTGCGCACGGCCGGCCTGCCGGGCGAGGTCCGCACCGACCGCTTCGACCTCGACCTGCGCCGCCGCAACGGTCACACCCTGCCGGTCCGGCTCTACCACCGGGTCGCCTTCGGCAAGGACGGCAAGCCCGGCTCGTCGCGGACCTTCGTGATCAACCGCTCCGCCGGGGCCGAGACCGACGAGCCGCAGCGCGCCGCCGAGGTCCGGCTCGCCCGCTTCCTCAACAACTCGCCGATCGCCATCGCGACCCTCGACAGCGGCGGCCGGATCGCCCGCGCCAACGCCTCGTTCACGCGCCTGTTCGGCACGGTCCCGCGGCAGGCCGACGACGGCGCCCCGGACGGGGAGGGTGTCCCGCGGGTCGAGCCCAACGTCGCCGACTCGGTGGCCGACCGGACCGCCCTGGAGGCCGGGCTCGCCCGCGCCGCGAGCGGGCGGACGGATCCGGAGCCGATCGAGGTCCAGCTCAACGGGCCCGGCGGCCGCTCGGCCCGGGTCTGGCTCAGCCCGGCCGACGGCGGCGATGCCGGCCAGCAGACCGACGAGGCCGAGCGGGTGATCCTCTACGCCCTCGACACGACGGCGCAGCGCCAGCTGGAGCAGCAGGTCGCCCAGGCCCAGAAAATGAACGCGGTCGGCCAGCTCGCCGGCGGCATCGCGCACGACTTCAACAACGTCCTGCAGGCGATCATCGGCTACTCGGACCTGCTGCTCGCGAGCCACCGGCCGACCGACCCGGCCTTCCAGGACATCATGCAGATCAAGCAGAACGCCAACCGGGCGGCGGGCCTCGTCCGCCAGCTCCTGGCGTTCTCCCGCCGGCAGACGCTGCGCCCGGAGGTGATGAATGTCGGGGAGGCGCTCTCCGAGCTGACCCTCCTCCTCAAGCGGCTGCTCGGCGAGCGCGTCGCGCTGGAGCTGAAGCACGGCCGCGAGGTCTGGCCCGTGAAGGCCGACGTCAACCAGTTCGAGCAGGTGATCGTCAATCTGGCGGTCAACGCCCGCGACGCCATGCCGGAGGGCGGCAAGCTGATGATCCGCACCGAGAACGTCTCCGATCCGGGGGCGGCCGCCGGGGCGGAGGGGCGCGGTGGGGCGCCGGCGGGCGACCACGTGCTGATCGAGGTGCGCGACACCGGCCAGGGCATCCCGCCCGAGCTGATGGAGAAGATCTTCGAGCCGTTCTTCACCACCAAGGAGATCGGCAAGGGCACCGGCCTCGGGCTCTCGACGGTGTTCGGCATCGTCAAGCAGTCCGGCGGCACCATCGACGTGCAGTCGAAGGTCGGGGAGGGCACGGCCTTCCGCATCTACCTGCCGCGTCACGTGCCCGTGGCGGAGCCCGAGGAGGTGCCGGTCGCGGCCGCCGAGCCGGCACTTCCGCGCGCGGAGCCGCTCGCGCCGGCTTCCACCACCGCCCATCCCGATTCCGGGTCGGACGCCAAGCCGGTCACCGCGCCGGCCGCGGGCGGCGACGCCGCTGTGCCGAACGGGAAGACGCCGCCCGCCAAGGTCGACAAGCCGGCGCCGCGCAAGCCCGCCGCCGATCATACGGGGCAGGGGACCATCCTGCTCGTCGAGGACGAGGACCCGGTGCGGGCGGTCAACAGCCGGGCGCTCTCGGCCCGCGGCTACACGGTGCTGGAGGCGGCCTCGGGCCTCGAGGCCCTGGCGATCGTCCGCGAGGGCGCGCAGACCATCGATCTCGTCGTCTCCGACGTGGTCATGCCCGAGATGGACGGCCCGACGCTCCTGCGGGAAGTGCGCAAGCATCAGCCCGACCTGAAGGTGATCTTCGTGTCCGGCTACGCCGAGGATGCGTTCCGCAAGAACCTGCCCGACGGCGAGACCTTCAACTTCCTGCCCAAGCCCTTCAGTCTGAAGCAGCTCGTCGAGACCGTGAAGAAGACGATGGCGGACTGACCGGCCCCTCGCGTCCGCTCACCGTCGCTCAACGAAGAGCGGCCCCGGAGAGACTCCGGGGCCGCGCATCTTCGAACGTCGCCAAGTCCGCCGCGCGCCGTCGCCGGCCCGCGGCGGCGCGGCCTAGGCCTCGCCCTCGTCGAGATCGTCCGCCGTCGGCGCGGCGTTCTCAAGGATCTTCTCGGCGACCAGACCGGAATTCTGCCGGATCGAGCCCTCGATCTCGGCCGCGATCTTCGGGTTGTCGCGCAGGAAGCCCTTCGAGTTCTCGCGGCCCTGGCCGAGGCGCTGGCTGTTGTACGAGAACCAGGCGCCCGACTTCTCGACGATCCCGGCCTTCACGCCGAGGTCGATCAGCTCGCCGACCTTCGACACGCCCTCGCCGAACATGATGTCGAACTCGACCTGCTTGAAGGGAGGGGCGACCTTGTTCTTCACCACCTTGACGCGGACCTGGTTGCCGATCGCCTCGTCGCGGTCCTTGAGCGTCGAGATGCGGCGGATGTCGAGGCGCACCGAGGCGTAGAACTTGAGGGCGTTGCCGCCCGTGGTCGTCTCGGGGCTGCCGTACATGACGCCGATCTTCATCCGGATCTGGTTGATGAAGATGACCATGCAGTTCGAGCGCGAGATCGAGCCGGTCAGCTTGCGCAGGGCCTGGCTCATCAGGCGGGCCTGGAGGCCCGGCTGGCTCTCGCCCATCTCGCCCTCGATCTCGGCCCGCGGGGTCAGCGCGGCCACCGAATCGACCACCAGCACGTCGATGGCGCCCGAGCGCACGAGCGTGTCGGTGATCTCGAGCGCCTGCTCACCCGTGTCGGGCTGGGAGATCAGCAGGTCGTCGAGGTTCACGCCGAGCTTGCGGGCGTAGACCGGGTCGAGGGCGTGCTCGGCATCCACGAAGGCGCAGACGCCGCCCTTCTTCTGGGCCTCCGCGATCGTGTGGAGCGCCAGCGTCGTCTTGCCGGACGATTCCGGACCGTAGATCTCGATCACCCGGCCACGCGGCAGGCCGCCGACGCCGAGCGCGATGTCGAGGCCCAGCGAGCCGGTCGAGACGGTCTCGACCTCCTGGACCTTGTCGTTCTTGCCGAGCCGCATGATCGAGCCCTTGCCGAAGGCGCGCTCGATCTGAGCCAGGGCAGCGTCAATGGCCTTGGACTTGTCCTTGTCCACCGGGGGCATGTCGACCACTTTCAATGCGGGCTGGGCCATCTGGCGGGCTCCTTATGAAGGGGTTGGACGCAGTTCACAACGCGCGTCGCCACCGCCTTTATGTACCCGTTTTGTTCTCAGCCAGCAAGGCCGGAACGCCGTTTTGCTGGACGCAAGTCACGAAATCCCGGCTCGAGCCCCGGATGCCCCGCGACAGCAATCCAATCCGGTAATCGCCCGCGAGAGCCCGTACGAACGCCGACACAACGCGCCGGACGGGACGACCGCCAGCCGCAATGGCGACGCCTCCCGCGGTCCCGCAGCAGGCTCGGCCCGCCGGCGACCGGGACCCAACCGCCAGACATGAGGCCGAAAACGACGACGCCCGGCACGAATCCGGCTCTCGCGAGTCGAATTGCGTCCGGGCGTTCGTCGTACCGGTCGCCGGGCATCCCCGGGATGGTCACCCCAGAGGAGGCACCATCCCGCGACGCCGCGGGCCGGGATCTGGCGGACGCGGAGACCGCAGCCGCCGGGATCCCGGGATCAGGCGGCCTCGCCGGCCTCGGCCTGGGCGGCCTCGCCCTCGACCAGCTTCCAGGTCTTGGTCTTGGAGAACGGACGGCACTCCTCGATGAACACCGTCTGCCCGACCTTGGCGACATTGCCCTCGTCGTGCGCGTGGTAGTTCTTCGACCGCCGCACGGTCTTCTTCATCACCGGGTGCGTGAAGCGGCGCTCCACCTTCACCACAATGGTCTTCTCACCCTTGTCGCTGACGACGGTGCCCTGCAGGATGCGCTTCGGCATGGTTGTCTCCTAAAACCCGCCTCAGCCCTTGGCCTGCTGCAGCGTCTTGGAACGCTGCAGAGTCCGGACACGGGCGATGTCGCGACGGACCTCGCGGACGCGGGCGACGTTCTCGAGCTGGCCGGTGGCCCCCTGGAAGCGCAGGTTGAACTGCTCCTTCTTGAGGTTGATCAGCTCGTCATTCAGCTGATCCGGCGACAGCGCCTTCAGATCAGACAGTCTCTGGGTCGACTTCACGATATCCTCCGTTCAGTCGGCGATGCGCTGGACGACCCGCGTGCGGATCGGGAGCTTCGCGGCGCCGAGGCGGAGCGCCTCCTTGGCGATGTTCTCGGCAACGCCGTCGACCTCGAACATGATCCGGCCGGGATGGACCCGGGCCGCCCAGTAATCCGGGGCGCCCTTACCGGAACCCATGCGGACCTCGGTCGGCTTCGACGACACCGGGACGTCCGGGAACACCCGGATCCAGACGCGGCCCTGGCGCTTCATCTCGCGGGTGATCGCGCGGCGGGCCGCCTCGATCTGGCGGGCGGTGACGCGCTCGGGCTCCACCGCCTTCAGGCCGAACTGGCCGAAGTTCAGCTCGAAGCCGCCCTTGGCCGCACCGTGGATGCGGCCCTTGAACTGCTTGCGGAAGCGGGTCTTTTTCGGTTGCAGCATGGCTTCCTACCTTACGCGTGCTCGCGCTCGCGGCGTCCGCGCTCGCGGCCGCCCTCGCCATCGCGCTCACGGCGTCCGCCGGAGCGGCCGCCCTCTTCCTGGGCCTTCTTGTCCTGGGCCATCGGGTCGTGCTCGAGGATCTCGCCCTTGAACACCCACACCTTGATGCCGCAGGTCCCGTAGGTCGTGAACGCCGTGGCGGTGCCGTAGTCGACGTCGGCGCGCAGCGTGTGCAGCGGGACGCGGCCCTCGCGGTACCATTCCTGACGGGCGATCTCGGCGCCGCCGAGACGGCCCGAGCAGTTGATCCGGATGCCCTCGGCGCCCAGACGCATGGCCGACTGCACGGCCCGCTTCATGGCGCGCCGGAAGGCGACGCGGCGCTCGAGCTGCTGGGCGATCGAGTCGGCCACCAGGGTGGCGTCGATCTCGGGCTTGCGCACCTCGACGATGTTGATGGTCACGTCGGCCTTCGTCATCGTGCCGACGAGCTTGCGCAGCTTCTCGATGTCCGCGCCCTTCTTGCCGATCACCACGCCCGGACGACCCGAGTGAATGGTGACCCGGCACTTCCGGTGCGGGCGCTCGATGACGATCTTGGAGACCGCCGCCTGCTTGAGCTGCTTCATGAGGGCGGCGCGGATCGCGACGTCCTCATGCATGAGCTTCGCGTAGTCGCCCTTGTTGGCGAACCAGCGGGAATCCCAGGTCCGGTTGATGCCGAGCCGGAGACCGATCGGGTTGACTTTCTGACCCATCAGATCCTCCTCAAGCCGCTTCGGCTTGGCGGACTTCGCGAACCACGATGGTGAGGTTCGAGAAGGGCTTCAGGATGCGCGCGCCGCGGCCGCGGGCGCGGGCGTGGAAACGCTTGAGAACCAGCGCCTTGCCCACGAAGGCCTGGGACACGACGAGGTCGTCGACGTCCAGGTCGTGGTTGTTCTCGGCGTTGGCGATGGCGCTCTCGAGGCACTTCTTGACCTCGGTCGAGATCCGCTTGCGCGAGAACTGCAACTCGGCGAGCGCCGTGTCGACCTTCTTGCCGCGGATCATCTGCGCCACGAGGTTGAGCTTCTGCGGGCTGACGCGCAGCATGCGCGCGACGGCCTTCGCCTCGTTCTCGGGGAGCGCGCGGGGGGTGGCTTGCTTGCCCATCTCAGCGCCTCTTCGCCTTCTTGTCGGCCGCGTGGCCCGGGAAGGTGCGGGTCGGCGAGAACTCGCCGAACTTGTGCCCGACCATCTCCTCGGTGACGTAGACCGGGATGTGCTTCTGCCCGTTGTGCACACCGAAGGTGAGCCCGACGAACTGCGGGAGGATCGTGGAGCGGCGGCTCCAGATCTTGATGACCTCGGAGCGCGAGGAGCCCCGCGCCGCCTCGGCCTTCTTGAAGAGGTAGCCGTCGACGAACGGCCCCTTCCAGAGAGAGCGTGCCATAGCGATTACTTCTTGCGGTTGTGGCGGCTGGACAGGATGAACACGTCGGTCCGCTTGTTGGACCGGGTCTTCTTCCCCTTGGTGGGCACGCCCCAGGGCGTGACCGGGTTGCGGCCGCCCGAGGTGCGACCCTCGCCGCCGCCGTGCGGATGGTCGACCGGGTTCATCGCCACACCGCGGTTGTGCGGGCGCTTGCCGAGCCAACGGTTGCGCCCGGCCTTGCCGAGCGAGATGTTCATGTGGTCCGGGTTCGAGACCGCGCCGACGCTGGCGAAGCACTGGCCGTGGACCAGGCGCTGCTCGCCCGAGTTCAGGCGGAGCGTCACGTAGCCCTGGTCGCGGCCGACGATCTGCGCGTAGTTGCCGGCCGAGCGGGCGATCGCGCCGCCCTTGCCGATCTTCAGCTCGACATTGTGGACGATCGTGCCCACCGGCATCGAGCCGACCGGAGCGGCGTTGCCCGGCTTGATGTCGACGCTCTCGCCGGCCACCACCTTGTCGCCCGGCTGCAGGCGCTGCGGGGCCAGGATGTAGCTCTGCTTCCCGTCGGGGAAGTTGATCAGCGCGATGAACGCCGTGCGGTTCGGATCGTACTCGATCCGCTCCACCGTGGCGGCGACGCCGAGCTGCTCGCGACGCTTGAAGTCGACGTTGCGCAGCACGCGCTTGTGGCCGCCGCCGCGGAAGCGGACGGTGATGCGGCCGAGATTGTTGCGGCCGCCGGAGGACGACTTGCCCTCCGTCAGCGCCTTCACCGGCTTGCCCTTGTAGAGCTCACGGCGGTCGACGAGCACGAGCTGGCGCAGGCTCGGCGTGACCGGTTTGAATGTCTTCAAGGCCATCGGCTTGGATCCCTAAATCCCGTCCTCAGAGCCCGGTCGTGACGTCGATCGAGTGGCCCTCGGCCAGGGTCACGATCGCCTTCTTCACGTCGGAGCGCTGTCCGCGGAGACCGCGGAAAATCTTCTTCTTACCCTTGGTGACAAGGGTGTTCACGGCCGTGACCTTCACGTCGAACAGCTTCTCGACGGCCTCCTTGATCTGAGGCTTCGTCGCCTTGGGGGCGACGCGGAAGACGACCTTGTTCTGCTCGGTCAGGTTGGTCGCCTTCTCGGTGATGACCGGGGAGACGACGATGTCGTAGTGGCGCGGATCGGCACTCATTTGAAACGCTCCTCCAGCGCGTCGACGGCAGCCTTCGTCAGGACGAGCGTGTCGCGGCGCAGGATGTCGTAGACGTTGATGCCCTGCACGGGCAGCACGTCGATCTGCGGGATGGCGCGGGCGGCCCGGCCGAAATTCACGTCGACCTCGGCACCGCCGATGATCAGCGCGTTCGAGAGGCCCATCTTGCCGAAGCGCTCGATGAGACCCTTGGTCTTGTGATCCTCGATCTTGATGTCGTCGACGACGATCAGGGTCGAGGCCTTGGCCTTGGCCGACAGGGCGTGGCGCAGGGCCAGCGCGCGGACCTTCTTGGGAAGGTCATGGCTGTGGTCGCGCGGCACGGGGCCGAAGGCGCGCCCGCCGCCGCGGAACTGCGGCGCCGAGGCCGCGCCGTGGCGGGCGTTACCGGTGCCCTTCTGCTTGTAGAGCTTCTTGCGGGTCCGGTTCACGTCCGAGCGGTTCTGCACGGCGTGGGTCCCAGCGCGACGCTTGGCGAGCTGCCAGCGGACCATGCGCTGCAGCAGATCGGCGCGCGGCTCCAGGCCGAAGATCTCTTCGTTCAGCTCGACCGAGCCGGCACCGGCACCGTCGAGGGTTTTGATATCGAGCTTCATCACGCGGTCTCCTCAGCCGCAGGGGCCTCGGTCGCCGGGGCGGAGGCGCCGTTCTCGCGGAACTTGCCCGGCAGCGGAACGTCGGCGGGGAGCTTGCGCTTCACCGCGTCGCGGATCTGGATCCAGCCGCCGGCGACGCCCGGGACCGCGCCCTCGACCAGGATCAGGCCGCGCTCGGGATCGGTGCGCACGACGCGCAGGTTCTGGGTGGTGACCCGCTCGACGCCGAGGTGACCCGGCATCTTCTTGTTCTTGAAGGTCTTGCCCGGGTCCTGGCGGCCGCCGGTCGAACCGATCGAGCGGTGCGAGATCGACACGCCGTGGGTGGCGCGCAGTCCGCCGAAGTTCCAGCGCTTGATACCGCCGGCGAAGCCCTTACCGGTCGTGGTGCCGGTGACATCCACGAACTGGCCGGGGATGAAGTGGTCCGCGGTGATCTCGGCGCCGACCGGGATCAGCGCGTCCTCGGACACGCGGAACTCGGCGAGCTTCTTCTTCGGCTCGACCTTGGCGACCGCGAAGCGACCCCGCTCGGCGGCCGAGACGTTCTTGACCTTGGCCTTGCCGACGCCGACCTGCAGCGCGACGTAGCCGTTCTTCTCGACGGTGCGGTGGGCAACCACCTGGCACTGATCGATCTTGAGCACGGTGACGGGGACATGCTCCCCCGCGTCCGTGAAGACGCGGGTCATGCCGACCTTCTGTGCGATGACGCCTGAGCGCATAGGTTCTCTCCCTCGCGCGATGAAACGGTAAGCTCTAAGTCCTCAGCGGACTCAGAGCTTGATCTCCACGTCCACGCCAGCGGCGAGGTCGAGCTTCATCAGCGCGTCCACGGTCTGAGGCGTCGGATCGACGATATCGAGCACCCGCTTGTGCGTGCGCATCTCGAACTGCTCGCGCGACTTCTTGTCGATGTGGGGCGAGCGGTTCACGGTGAACTTGGCGATATGCGTCGGGA
The DNA here is from genome assembly GCF_900112625.1 of Methylobacterium sp. 13MFTsu3.1M2. Lineage (NCBI taxonomy): Bacteria > Pseudomonadati > Pseudomonadota > Alphaproteobacteria > Hyphomicrobiales > Methylobacteriaceae > Methylobacterium > Methylobacterium sp. 13MFTsu3.1M2. Next base: position 907 of record NZ_FOMM01000016.1, on the reverse strand, counting down.
GCGGGATCGGGCCGCGGATGGTCGCGCCCGTACGCTTGGCCGTGGAGACAATCTCCTTGGTCGACGCATCGAGGATGCGGTGATCGAACGCCTTGAGGCGAATGCGGATGTTCTGACCGTTCATGATCCTGGAACCTTGAGAGGGACGGCGGGGTACGCGAGGCCTTCACCCCGCCGCGCCCTGCTAAGGATGCTTGCTCGAGCTCAGTCGTTGATGGCGGCGACGACGCCGGCGCCGACGGTTCGGCCGCCCTCGCGGATGGCGAAGCGCAGCTTCTCCTCCATGGCCACCGGCACGATCAGCGCCACGTCCATGGTCACGTTGTCACCCGGCATCACCATCTCGGTGCCCTCCGGCAGCGTGCAGATCCCGGTCACGTCCGTGGTCCGGAAGTAGAACTGCGGCCGGTAGTTGGTGAAGAACGGCGTGTGGCGGCCGCCCTCCTCCTTGGTCAGGATGTACGCCTCGGCCTTGAACTTCGAGTGCGGCTTCACCGAACCCGGCTTGCACACGACCTGGCCGCGCTCCACGTCCTCGCGCTTCGTGCCGCGCAGCAGCACGCCGACGTTGTCGCCCGCCTGCCCCTGGTCGAGCAGCTTGCGGAACATCTCCACGCCCGTCACCGTCGTCTTGGTGGTCGCCGGGATGCCGACGATCTCGACTTCCTCGCCCACCTTCACGATGCCGCGCTCGACGCGACCCGTCACCACCGTGCCGCGGCCCGAGATCGAGAACACGTCCTCGATCGGCATCAGGAACGGCATGTCGATCGGACGCTCCGGCTGCGGGATGTAGCTGTCCACGGTCGCCATCAGCGCCAGGACCGCCTCCTTGCCGATCTTCGGCTCCTTGTCCTCGAGCGCCATCAGCGCCGAGCCCTTGGTGATCGGGATGTCGTCACCGGGG
>NZ_FOMM01000037.1:0-51309 GCF_900112625.1 Methylobacterium sp. 13MFTsu3.1M2 | reverse complement strand
GATGGCTGAGCAGGGCGCGTGGGCGAACGTCAGGCCGATGCCCAACCGCAAGAAGGTGTTGGCCTTCAGCCCGTTCCTGTACAAGTACCGCAATCTGGTCGAGCGCTTCTTCAGCAAGATCAAGCACTTCCGCGCCGTCGCCACGCGCTACGACAAGGATCCCGACAACTTCCTCGCCAGCGTCAAGCTCGCAGCCGTGCGGGTCTGGCTGCGAGCTTAATGAGTCCGCGACCTAGCGCGGCGCCCCGCGGCGATTTCGATCTTGGCCGGCCGGCCGGGCGCGTCCATGCTGGGCGCGGTCGGGACCGCCGTCCCGGTTCGAGGGCTGCATGAAGCGACTGGACGTGGCCGTCATCGGCGGCTCGATCGCCGGGCTGACCACGGCGTGCCTGCTCGCGCGGAGCGGCCACGCCGTCACGGTGTTCGAGCGGTCGGCGGCCGCGCTCACGGGCCGCGGGGCGGGGATCGTCACGCATCCCGGCCTCCGGGCGGTGCTGGCGCGCTGCGGTGCTCCGGCCGGGGCGGGCGATCTCGGCGTCACCGTCGAGGGCCGCCGGGTCCTCGACCGGGACGGGACCGTGATCGCGGAGCGGAGCCTGCCGCAGGTGCTGGCGAGCTGGGGACGGCTCTACGGCCTGCTCCTGGACGCCGCGCCCCCGGACAGCGTCCGCTACGGCGCGGCGCTCGCCGCGGTCGAATCCGACGGCGCGCGCGTCGTCGCCTTCTTCGAGGACGGCCGCCGGATCTCCGCGGATCTCCTCGTCGGCGCCGACGGGCAGTTCTCGACGGTGCGGTCCCGGTTCCTGAGCGGTGTCGCGCCGCGCTACGCCGGTTACGTGGCGTGGCGCGCCGTCGTCGACGCGGCGGCCCTCGCGCCGGCGACCCAGGAGGCGATCGGCGGCCATTTCGCGTTCTGCCTGCCTCCGGGCGAGCAGATCCTCGGCTATCCCGTGCCCGGGCGCGCGGACGAGGCCGCCGGGCTGTGCTTCAACGCGGTCTGGTACAGGCCGACCGAGGAGGCCGCGCTCGCCGCGCTGCTGACCGATACCGGCGGCGTCCGCCACGCCCTCTCCATCCCGCCGGGCCGCATCAAGGCCGCGGTGCTGGAGTCGATGCGCGCCGACGCGGCGCGGATCCTGGCGCCCCCCTTCGCCGAGGTCATGCTGCGCGCCGAGCAGCCGTTCCTGCAGGCGATCCTGGACATCGAGACGCCGACCATGATCCCGGCCCGCGGCGTCGCCCTGATCGGCGACGCCGCCTTCGTGGCCCGGCCCCATGTCGGGATGGGCGCGACCAAGGCCATGGAGGACGCCGCCGCCCTCGCGGACGCCCTGGACGCGGCCGGCGGCGACGTGGACGCCGCGCTCACGGCCTTCGAGGCGCGCCGACGCGCCTACGGCGCGGCCGTCGTGGCGCGGGGACGCGATCTCGGCGCGTACCTGCAGGCGCAGCAGCGCGGCGCGGCCGAGCGGGCGGCGGCGGAGCGGTTCCGCAGCCCCGAGGCGGTGATGGCCGGGACGGCGGTCCCGCCCGATGTCCCCCGCGCTTAGGCCGCGCGGCGGGTCGCCTCCGCGCGCACGGCGGCCGGGAGCGCGAGGGGCGGGTTCGCGCTGTCCAGGAACTCGACGGTGGTGAAGATCAGCTCCGTGTCGCCGATATTGGCGAGGTCGTGGGTCATCGACTCGCCCGGCCCGAACGACAGGTGCTGGATGTCGCCCGCGCGGTAATCGACCTCCGCGACCCGCCCGTCGCCGTAATGCGAGCGGGCCCGCCCCGCCGTCACCGCGGTCCAGAAATAGTCGAGCACGTGCGTGTGGAAGCCGATCCGGGCGCCGGGCGCCAGGACGATGGTCCAGACCCGGGAGCGGTCATCCTCCGAGAGCAGCCGGGTGCCGACGCAGCCGTTGTCCCGCGCCGCCGCGTATTCCTGTGCCAAGTGGGGCGGCAGCGCCGCCGGTTCCGTTCCCTGGGTCATGGCGTTCCTCCGGCCCGCGAGGCTAACGCAGTTCCCGCGAAAGTCATCGCCGCGGCCGCCCGCTCCGGTGACGCGGGCGGGCCGGACCGGCGCCTCCCGTGATCCGGGTATCCCGGGGACGGCCCTACAGCGCGTCGGACGACCGCGCCGCCGTCACCACCCGGCGGTGGGTGGCGAGCAGCCCTGGAAGCGCGGCGTCGAGCATGGCGGCCCGGACCGCGTCGCGGTCCGCCGTGCCGTCCATGCCGTAGACCCGCGAGCGCAGGCCGACGTAGACCAGCGCGCCGTGGATGCCGAACAGGAGCTCGAACTCGTCCGCGGCGAGCGGCTGAACCTCCGGGTCCGGCAGGTTCGACTCGGCGCGCATCCCGGCGAGCAGCGGCGCGAAGATGCGCGCGCGGACCATGCCGAGGTAGCGGCTCGGCAGATCGAACCCCTTGAGGCCGGCCGACACGAAGATCCGCAGCCACGCGTAGTCGTCGATGCGGCGCTGGTAGTCGATCTCGAAGCGCCGGAAGCGCTCGAGGACGGGGAGCGCGGTGTCGCGCACCGTCGCCTCCCAGCCGGGATCCCAGCGCCTGAGATAGACCTCCTCGTAGATGCGCTCGATGAGCGCCGCCTTGGTCGGGAAATAGCGGAACAGCAGCGGCTGCGTGATGCCCAGCCGGCGGGCGAGCTCCCGGGTGTGCCCGTCGAGGCCGACCTCGGCGAAGTAGGCGACCGCGCCCTCGACGATCTGGCGCTCGCGGGCCTCCGGCGTCAGCCGCCGGCCGGTCGGCACGCGACCGTCACTGTCCGCCGGCCTGCTTGACGCCATCTCGGTTTCGCCTTCTATTGAGCGAACGATCAATAAGGGCCTCCAGCCTGTCCCATCGGGGCGGTCATGGGCAAGCCCATCGGGAGGAGGACCAGCGCTTGAAGGCGCCCGACTTCGCCTACGCGCGTCCGGCCTCGCTCGACGCGGCGCTGGCCCTGCTCGCCGAGCACGGGGAGGACGCCGTTCCGCTGGCGGGCGGCCAGAGCCTCGTCACGGCCCTCAACATGCGGCTCTCGGCGCCCGGCCTGCTGGTCGACCTCAACGCGATCCCCGAACTCACCGGTGTCTCGGAGGCCGGCGGCGAGGCCGGCGGCATTGTTCGGATCGGCGCGATGACGCGTCACCGCGACGTCGGGACCGCGGCACTCGTGCGCGAGCGCCTGCCGCTGCTCGCCGCCGCCCTGCCCCACATCGCCCATCCGGCGATCCGCAACCGCGGCACGATCGGCGGCTCGGTGGCGCTGGCCGACCCGGCCACCGAGTGGCCCGCCTGCTGCCTCGCCGCGGGCGCCTCGATCGTGGTGCGCGGGCCCGGGGCCGAGCGGCGCGTCCTGGCGGATGATTTCTTCCAGGGCCTCTACACGACGGCCCTGGAGCCCGGCGAGATCGTCACGGCGATCGAGTTCCCGGTGCCGGGGGCCGACGCGGTCTGGGGCTTCGAGGAACTGTCGCGCCGCCACGGCGACTACGCCCTCGTCGGCCTCGCGGCGACCGGGCGTCGGTCCGCGGGCGGCCTGTCGGACCTGCGCCTCGCCTTCTTCGGCGTGGCCGACCGGCCGGTGCTCGCCCGCGACGCCGCGGCGGCCCTGGAGGCCGGCGATCTCGCGGGCGCCCAGGCGGCGCTCGCCGGTGAGCTCGACCCGCCGGACGACCCGACGACCAAGGCCGCGACGCGGCTCCACCTCGCCCGCGTGATCCTCGGCCGCGTGGCGGCGAGGATGCGCGGCGGCAGCGCGCAGGAGGGCGGTCCCGATGGCGTCTGAGAGCCCCGACCGCGCGCACGCGGTCGCTTTCACGCTGAACGGCGAGGCCGTGCGGGCGCATGTCCCGGCCCGGATGCATCTCGGCGACCTGCTGCGCCAGTCCTTCGGTCTCACCGGCGTGCATCTCGGCTGCGAGCACGGCGTCTGCGGCGCCTGCACGATCCTGGTCGACGGCCGGGCGGTGCGGTCCTGCCTGATGCTCGGCGTCCAGGCCGACGGCGCCACCGTCGAGACCGTGGAGGGCCTGACCGAGAGCGGGCGCATCCGCGACCTGCAGGACGCCTTCCACGCCCGCAACGCCCTGCAATGCGGCTACTGTACCCCCGGCATGCTGGTGACGGCCGCCGAGCTCCTGGACGACGCGGACGCGGCCACCTCGCGCGAGGCGATCCGCGCGGCGATCGCGGGCAATTACTGCCGCTGCACCGGCTACCACGCCATCGTCGACGCCATCGCGTCGACCGCCGAGGCGCGCGGGCAAGGCCGCCGGGATGCCGGCAGGGATGCCGGCCTGGAGGCCGCCGAATGAGCGCGGATCCGGGCGGCCTCACCTTCCTCGACCGGCCGAACAGCTATATCGGCCGCTCCGTCCCGCGGCCGAACGCGCGGCGCCTGCTCGAGGGACGGGGCGTCTACGTGGACGACGTGGCCGTCGCCCGCCTCGGTCACGTCGCCTTCCTGCGCAGCCCCCACGCCCACGCCCGCATCGTCGCGCTGGAGACCACGGACGCCAGGGCGATGCCCGGCGTGATCGCCGTGGTGACGGGGCCCGAACTCGCGGAGATCTGCACGCCCTGGGTCGGCGTCCTCGGACACTTCAAGGGCCTGCGCTCGGCGCCCCAGCACGCCCTGGCCCTCGACCGGGTGACCTGGGTCGGCGAGCCGTTCTGCGCGGTCGTCGCGCACGGCCGGGCCGAGGCCGAGGACGCGCTCGCGGCGATCACGGTCGAGTTCGACCCGCTCCCCGCCGTCGTCGACATGGAGACGGCGCTCGATCCCGCGACGCCCGCGATCCACGCCGAGCTCGGCGACAACCTCGCCTTCGAGCGCGTCCTCGACGTCGGCGACGTCGACGCGGCCTTCCGCGACGCGGCCCTGGTGGTCGAGGAGACCTTCCAGTTCGGCCGGCACACGGGCGTGTGCCTGGAGCCGCGGGCGATCCTGGCCGACTGGGCGGCGGCGGACGGGATGCTCACCGTCCACCACTCCTTCCAGGCGCCGCACATGATGCAGGACATCCTGTGCAAGCACCTCGCCCTCCCCGAGGGGGCGGTGCGGGTGATCTGCAAGGATGTCGGCGGGTCCTTCGGGATCAAGGTCCACATCTACCCCGACGAGATGGCGACCTGCGCGCTGGCGCTGATGCTCAAGCGCCCGGTCAAGTTCGTCGCCGACCGGCTGGAGAGCTTCCAGAGCGACATCCATGCCCGCGACCACCGGGTCACCGCCCGGATGGCCTTCTCGGCCGAGGGCGACATCCTCGCCCTCGACATGGACGACCTCACGGGCATCGGGCCCTACTCGGTCTACCCGCGCACCAGCGCGGTCGAGGCCAACCAGGTCGTCAACCTGACCGGCGGCCCCTACCGGCACCGGCACTACCGGGCTCGCGCCCGCGTCGTGCTCCAGAACAAGGCGCCGACCTGCCAGTACCGGGCGGTGGGCCACCCGATCGCCACGATGGTCGCCGAGGGGCTCGTCGATCTCGGCGCCGCCCGGCTCGGCCTCGACCCCCTGGCCGTGCGCGAGCGCAACGTCATCCCGGACGACGCCTATCCCTGCGCGGGCGTCTCGGGGATCAAGCTGGAGAAGCTGTCCCACCAGGCGGCGCTCGCCAAGCTCAAGGCGATGATGGATTACGACGGTCTCCGGGCCGAGCAGGCGGACCTGCGCCGGCGGGGGATCCACCGGGGCATCGGGCTCGCGGCTTTCATCGAGATCACCAACCCGTCGGCGGCCTTCTACGGGGTCGGCGGCGCGCGCATCTCCTCCCAGGACGGCTGCACGATCCGGCTCGATCCGCAGGGCGGCGTCGTCGCGTCGGTCAGCGTCACCGAGCAGGGCCAGGGCACCGAGGGCATCATCGCGCAGATCGTGGCCACCGCCACGGGCGTGCCGATGGACAAGGTCCGGGTGATCTCCGGCGACACGCAGGCGACGCCCTACGGCGGCGGGACCTGGGCCTCGCGCGGGGCCGGCATCGGCGGCGAGGCCGCGTGGCAGGCCGGCAAGGCGCTGTGCGGCAACGTCCTGGCGGTGGCGGGCGCGATCCTGCAGGCCGATCCGGAAAGCCTCGACGTCCGCGACGGCGCCGTGGTGGACGCAGGCACCGGGACCGAGCGCATGCCGCTCGCGGAGCTCGGCCGCATCGTCTACTTCCGCCCCGACACGCTGCCGCCGGGGGTGCAGCCCGAATTCGTGGCGACCCGGCACTACGTGCCCAAGGACTACCCCTTCGCCTTCACCAACGGCGTGCAGGCCTCCTACGTCGAGGTCGACACCGAGACGGGCTTCGTGCGGCTGCTCAAGCACTGGTGCGTCGAGGATTGCGGCACCGTGCTCAACCCGCTCCTCGTCGACGAGCAGATCCGCGGCGGCATCGTCCAGGGGATCGGCGGGGCCCTGTTCGAGCACTGCCTCTACGACGGCGAGGGCCAGCTGCTGAACGGGTCGATGGCCGACTACCTCGTGCCGATGGCCGGCGAGATGCCCGATATCGACGTCGCCCACGTGGTCTCGGCCACCGCGTCGTCCGAGATCGGCGCCAAGGGCGCGGGCGAGGCCGGCACCGCCGGCGCGCCGGCGGCGGTCGTCAACGCCATCAACGACGCGCTCGCGCCGCTGAACGCCCGGGTCGCGCGCCAGCCGGTGACGCCCGAGGTCGTGCTGGAGGCGCTGGGACTGATCTGATCACAGGACGGATAAACCGGATAGGCTTCGCCGTCTTTGCGAGCGCAGCGAAGCAATCCAGGGCAGCGGGACGCTGCCGAACGTGGCGGCTCCCTGGATTGCTTCGCTGCGCTCGCAAGGACGGATGGCCTTCTCCGGTCAGGACACATCGACCACGACGACACATCGACCATCACGGGGCACGGTCCGCCGAAGAGACCGGTCCCGATCAGGAAACGCCGACGGAGGGACGGGAATGGGAACGGGCTTCGACAGGCGCCGGCTGCTCCAGGGCAGCGCCGCCGCATCCGCGCTGGCGCTCGCCGCCCCGGCGCTCCTGCGCTCCGCGATCGCGCAAGGCGGTTCGACCGGAGGCCCGATCCGGATCGGCTTCCCGGTGCCGCTCACCGGCGCCTTCGGGGCCGAGGCGAACGACCAGGTCCGCGCTGCCCAGCTCGCCGTCAAGGCGTTCAACGAGGCCGGCGGCTTCCAGGGCCGCACGGCCGAGCTCCTCGTGCGCGACGACAAGCTCAACCCCGGCGAGGCGGCGACCCGGACCCTCGAACTGATCGAGAAGGACAAGGTCAACTTCCTGGTCGGCGGCCTCTCGGCGGCCGTGACCCTGTCGATCAACAACGTCGCCCGCGAGCGCGGCGTGATCTACAACTCGATCAGCCAGTCCGACGCGATCAACGAGGCCAAGGATTTCGGCCGCACGACCTTCCACGAGGCCCTGAACCCGCACATGACCGCGGGCGCGGTCGGCCGCTACGTCTTCCCGAAGTCGGGCAAGCGCGTCGCCTTCCTCAGCGCCGACTACGCGTACGGCCACGAGATGATGCGCGGGTTCAAGCGCGCCGGCGAGGCCTCGGGCATCGAGGTCGTGGCCGACATCCGCCACCCGATCGGCGCCTCCGACTACTCGGCCTTCCTGCCCCGGATCGCCGCGCTCAAGCCCGACGTGCTCTGCCTGTGCAATTTCGGCCGGGACCAGGTCGTCTCGATCCAGCAGGCGACCGAGTTCGGCCTGAAGCGCACCACCAAGCTCGTCGCGCCGGTCCTGCTCTTCACCGCCCGCAAGGCCGGCGGCGACGCCTTCGACGGCGTGATCGGCGGCACCTCCTACTACTGGCGCCTGGAGGACAGCGTGCCCTCCGCCAAGGCGTTCAACGACCGGTTCCGCGCCGCCTACAACGGCGCCGTGCCGTCGGATTACGGGGCGCTGGGCTATGCCGGCGTCCGCTCGGTGCTGGAGGGCGTGAAGGCCGCCGGGTCGGTCGAGACCGACAAGGTCGTGGCCGCCATGGAGGCCCTTAAGGCCGACTTCTACAAGGGTCCGCAGAGCTTCCGGAAATGCGACCACCAGTCGGTGCAGTCGGTCCTGATCGTCGAGGCGAAGTCGAAGGACATGAAGACTCCGGACGACGTCTTCACGATCCTCGGCACGGAGGGGCCCGACGAGCGCTTCCTGCGCGGCTGCGACGAACTCGGGCACAAGGCGTGAGGCGCTCCGTGCGAACCCGCGGGAGGGCGCGGCCTTGAGCGCCATCACGATCGGCGGCTTCCCCCTCGATCTCCTCGCCCTCCAGCTCGTGACCGGCATCGCGCTGGGAGCGATCTACGTGCTCGTCGGCATCGGCCTGTCGCTGATCTTCGGGCTCATGAACGTCGTCAACTTCGCCCACGGCGCGTTCTTCATGGTCGGCGCCTATGTCGGCGTTTTCCTGTACGGCTTCACCGGCAGCTTCTGGCTCAGTCTCGTCGCGGCGCCGCTGGCGATGGGGCTCCTCGGGCTCGCCGTGGAGCGCGTGCTCGTGCGCCCCCTCTACGGGCGCGGCATCGACGACCCGCTGCTCCTCACCTTCGGCCTGTCGTACGTGATGGTCGAGAGCGTGCGCATCGCCTTTGGGCTGACGGGCCTGCCCTTCGGGGCGCCGCCCGAGCTGCGCGGCGCGGTCGACATCGGCATCGGCTACTTCCCCCTCTACCGCCTGTTCCTGATCGGCTTCGCGCTGGCGGTGGTGGGCGCCCTGTGGCTGTTCATCGAGCGCACGCCCTTCGGCCTCGTGATCCGGGCCGGCGCCCGCGACCCGCAGATCGTGCAGGTGCTCGGCATCGAGATCACCAAGGTCTGGCTCGCGGTCTTCGCCCTGGGCTGCGCGCTCGCCGGGCTCGCCGGCATCCTCGCCGCGCCGCTGCAGGGCGTCACGCCCGAGATGGGGGTCCCGGTGCTCGCCGAGGCCTTCGTGGTCACGGTGGTGGGCGGCATGGGCTCGCTGGCCGGGGCCGTGCTCGCCGGGCTGATCGTCGGCATCGTGGTGGCGATGACGTCGCTCGTCGCCCCCGACATGACCAAGATGGCGATCTTCGCCCTCATGGCCCTGGTGCTGCTCGTGCGGCCCCGGGGCCTCCTCGGCCGGGCCGGAGCCCTCGGATGAGCGCCCGCGCCCCCGCCTCCGCCGTCACGAAGGGAGGCGCCCTTCCGGCTACCTTGCCGGCGGCCCGGCCGGGCTCCGGCCGGACCGGCCGCCGGCTGGCGTGGTGCGGCCGGCACCGCGTCGCCCTGACGCTCGCCTTCCTCCTCGTGTTCCCCTGGATCGCGCCCTACCAGGCCCTCGCCGTGAACATCCTGGTGCTCTGGCTCTACGCCCTCGGGTTCAACCTGCTGTTCGGCTATACCGGGCTCCTGTCCTTCGGCCACGCCGCCTTCCTGGGCGGCGGCGCCTACGGCTGCGGCATCGCCATCGTCCATTACGGGCTGCACCCGGCCCTGGCCCTCGTCGCCGGCACGCTGCTCGCGACACTCATCGCCGCCGTCATGGGCGTGCTGGCGATCCGCACCCGCGGCATCTACTTCGCGATGACGACCCTGGCGCTGTCGATGTGCGTCTACTACGCCTTCTACCAGGCGGAGGCCTTCACCGGCGGCGAGAACGGCCTGCGCGGCATCAACGTGCCGGCGCTGACCCTGCCGGGCTTCAGCCTCAATCTCCTCGACCCGGTGGTGAAGTACTACGCCGCGCTGGCGGTGGTCGGCGTCGCGGTCTGGCTGTTCTCGCGCCTCCTGTCGTCGCCCTTCGGGGCCGCCCTCGAGGCGATCCGCGAGAACGAGGGCCGGGCGCAGGCCTGCGGCTACGACGTGCGCCGCATGAAGCTCGCGGCCTTCGTGATCTCCGGGGCCCTGTGCGGCCTCGCGGGCGGTCTCCAGGCGATCCACCTCTCGATCGTGCCGATCGAGACGATGCACTATTCGACCTCCGGCCAGGCCGTGATGATGGCGCTGCTCGGCGGCATGGGGACCTTCTTCGGGCCCTTCGTCGGCGCCGCGACCTTCGCGCTCCTGCAGGACGGGCTCGCCACCGTGACGAGCCACTGGCAGCTCTTCGTCGGCGCCGTCTTCATCGCCTTCGTGCTGTTCCTGCCGCTCGGCATCTGGGGCGAGGTGCTGGCGCGCCTGAGGAGGGCCGGATGGTGAGCGCCGCCCCGGTCGTCGCCGCGCCCGCCACGGCGCCCGTGGCGGCCCCGCCGATCCTCGCCACGGAGGGCCTCGGTAAGCGGTTCGGGCATTTCCGCGCCCTGTCGGACGTGACGGTCGCGTTCCCGGAGGGCGGCATCACCGCGATCATCGGGCCGAACGGGGCGGGCAAGTCGACCTTCTTCAACCTGATCTCGGGCGCCTTCCCGCCGAGCGAGGGCCGCGTGCTGTTCCGCGGGCGCGACATCACCGGCGCGGCCCCGCACGCCTTCGCCCGGATGGGCATCGCCAAGTCGTTCCAGATCACCAACGTCTTCCCGCACCTCACGGTGCGCGAGAACGTGCGGGTGGCCGCCCAGGCCCGGCGGGTCCGCTTCGCGTTCTTCCGGGACCGCGCGGCCTATCCCGAGCTGGCGGAGCGGGCCGAGGAACTCCTCGGCGAGGTCGGGCTCGGCGCCCGGATGGACCGCCTCGCGCGCGAACTCGCCCACGGCGAGCAGCGGGCCCTGGAGATCGCGGTGGCGCTGGCCGCCGAGCCGAGCCTCCTCCTCCTCGACGAGCCGACCGCCGGGATGAGCCCCGAGGAGACGCGCGAGATGATGGACCTCGTGCAGCGCCTCGCCGAGACCCGGACGCTGATCCTCGTCGAGCACAAGATGAAGCTCGTCATGGGCCTGTGCCGGCGCCTCGTCGTCCTCCACCAGGGCCAGCTCCTGGCCGAGGGCAGCCCCGACGACATCCGGGCGCATCCGGAGGTGCGCCGCGTCTACCTGGGCAACACGGCGGGCAAGATCACGGGCGGGACCGCATGAGCGCCGCCGTCACGCAGCCGCTCCTGGCGGTCGAGGACCTGCGGGCGTGGTACGGCCACTCCCACATCCTGCAGGGTCTCTCGCTGGAGGTGCGCCCCGGCGAGATCGTCACGCTGGTCGGCCGCAACGGCGCCGGCAAGACCACCACGCTGAAGGCGATCATGGGCCTCGTGGCGAAGCGCGAGGGCCGCGTGACCTTCGCGGGCGCCGACATCCTCCACCGGCCGCCCCACGAGCGCTTCCACCGGGGCCTCGCCTACGTGCCGGAGGAGCGGCGCATCGTGCCGGGGCTGACCGTGGAGGAGAACCTGCGCCTCGGCATCCTGGCCGCCAGGGGGGCAGGACGGGGGGCGCGCGCGACGCGCCGCGACGAGGCGCGGCGGATCGAGGTCATCGCCGAGACCTTCCCGCGGCTGAAGCAGCGCCTGAAGCAGGAGGCGGTCACGATGTCGGGCGGCGAGCAGCAGATGCTCGCCATCGCCCGGGCGCTCATGGCCGAGCCCGTGATGGTGCTCCTCGACGAGCCCTCGGAGGGGATCATGCCGATCCTGGTCGAGGAGATGTTCGCGCAGTTCGTCGCGATGAAGCGGGCCGGCACCACGATCCTGCTCGTGGAGCAGAACGTCGAGCTCGCCCTCGACGTGTCCGACCGCGTCTACATCGTCGACGGCGGCGCCGTCGTCTACCACGCCCCCGCGGCCGCGCTGCGGGACGATCCCGAGATCCAGGCGCGCTACTGCGCGGTCTGAGCGCCCGCACCGGCCGGTGGGCGGCGCAGTGTCAGGAGGAGACCAGGATGGACATCGCTGGCGCGTATCGGATCCCGGTCGCGCGGGAGGCCGTCTGGGCGGCGCTGAACGATCCGGAGGTGCTGGCCCGCTGCATCCCCGGCTGCAAGGAGCTGGTGCAGGCCTCCCCGGAGGAGATGACGGCCAAGGTCGCCCTCAAGGTCGGGCCGGTCTCGGCGACCTTCGCGGGCACGGTCCGCCTCGAGGACTTGCGCCCACCCGAGGGCTACAGCCTCGTCGGCCAGGGCAACGGCGGCATGGCGGGCTTCGCCAAGGGCCGCGCCGCCGTCAGCCTCGCGGCGGAGGGCGGCGAGACGCTCCTGACCTACACCGCCAAGGCCGAGGTCGGCGGCAAGATCGCGACGCTGGGTGGCCGGCTCATGCAGGCGACCGCGCGCAAGCTCGCCGACGAGTTCTTCGGCAAGTTCGCCGCCGAACTCGGAGCGACCGGCGACCCGGCCGCGCCCAGAGCGGCCGAGGCCTAGGAAAGCCGCGTCTCGACCGCGCCTCGACCGCGCCGGCCGGGACGGTCGCGCTCCGGTCCGGCGCGTCGGAGCCCGGTCATCGCTGCGATCCGATCTGCAGGACATTGAAGCCGCGCTGCAGGGAGGTCCCGAGGAACTCCCCGAACGGGGTGTTCGCACCCGCGGCACGATCGACGCGGAGGACGGCGGCACAGCCGCGCTGCGGGCTCTCGACCGAGCGGCCGTCGACGGAGGCCGCAGGGGCCATGCCGGCTCGCCAACGCGCCTTCAAAGCGGAGACGGCCCTGTCGGCCGTCCGGCAATCGGGATAGGCGAGGGATACGAGCAGGGCCGGACCGTTCTTCCCTTGATAGTCCGCCACGATACCGCCGGCATAAGCCGGGACGCCGTCCCGTCCGCGCTCGCGCTGATCCTCGATCGCCTTCCTCTGCGCGGCCAGATCGGTCGTCGCCGACAGGAGGGCGGCAGGATCGTCGGGGGTGATCCCCATCAGCGGCGTCACGACGGCCGCTTGAAGGATCGCGCCCGGGTCGCGCTCATCCGCGGCGGCCAGACCCGTCAGCGCTGTGGCGACCGCCTCGTGATCCGCCGCGCTCCGGCCGCCCCCGACGCGTGTCTCCAGATCCGCGGCCGCGGACGCCTGCGCGACGACGCGATCGATCGCCAGGACCGCGCTGGTCTCGCCCATCGGGCCGGACCAGGGATCGGTCGGCTGCCGGGCCCTGAGATTCAGGGCGCGCGGCTCACCGTTGGCGAGAATGCGCGGTGCGGTCGAGACCGGCCGGAAGTTCCTGTCCTTCAGCTTGGCGACCAGGGTGTCGGCTGCCGCCTGCGTCGCCAGACCCCAGTGCGTCACGCGCGCCGGAGGCTGGCCGAAGGCCGCGAAATAGGAGATGTCCTCGAACGGGATGCCGGCCTTCTCGGTCCATGTCTGCGCGCCGCCGTAGCTGAGGGCGTTCAGCGGGCGGATGCTCTGCGCGAAGGCCATGCGCCGCAGGCCGGCGTCGCTCAGCGCACCGCCGGCGGCCCTGGACAGCGCCTGGACGTCCATGAAGACGATCGGCATCGGGTCAGGCGTCGCCAGGACGGAATCGGGCACCGCGCGGAGAGCCGCCTCCAGAGTGCTGGCCGCCCGCGCCGCCGGCGCGATCATCAGGACTGAGAAGGACACGACGACGAGGCGGGATGAAACTGAGCGCCAGAGAGGTCGTGTCACGTCGAATCCCATGCTCCAGGTCCCTCGGGAGCGCCGATGCCCGTCTGCCGGTCATGGCGATGACCGCGTCGAGCAAGAAGAGATCTCCGCAGTGCTCACCCGATCATTGCTGGACAGGCTCTCTTCTGTCTCCCTCAGTCGATTTTAGCTGAGCCGCTCTCGGCTTCCACTAGTGAGGGTGACCTATTGACCGCGCCGCCCGGATCGCCGCCGATCGGACGCCCGGCACCGTCGAGACGAGCGACGACCGAAGGGGGCGTCGGCTCTGTGAGAGCCGCAACGTGACTTCGGCCTCCGCGTGTCGCCCCCCGCGCGCCGATCCTCTCACGCGAGCGATTCTCCGGTCCGATCGCGCATCGTGAGGACTGCGGCGAGCGAGATGGCCGACAGCACGGCGACGTAGAGGCCCGGCCCCGTGGGCCAGGCCAGGTGGTGGACGATCCACGTCGCGGCCATCGGGGCGGTGCCCCCGACCAGCGCCATCGAGGCGTTGAAGCTGATCGCCAGGGCCGTGCAGCGCGAGCGGTGCTGGAACATCTCGACGAACGCCGTCGGCACGACGGCGGCGTTGCCGGCGATCAGGATCGCGAACGCGACCTGGCTCAGGACGATCAGAAGCGTGTCGCCGGTGGTCAGCAGCATGAAGAGCGGCCATGACAGGATTGTCAGGCCCGCCCCGGTCAGGACCAGAACACGCTTGCGCCCGAAGCGGTCGGACAGGGCTCCGGCGATCGGGATGCACACGGCTTGAACCACCATGGCGAGGGAGTTGATGAGAAACGCCGTGTGTTGCGGGAGGCCCGACACGGTGTGCATGAACGTCACGAGGTAGACGAACACCACGTAGAAGCCGCACGCCAAGCCGAGATTCATCGCGAAGGCGCGCAGCATGGCGGAGCCGTCGATCGCGACGGCCGTGCGCAGCGGTGAGCGCTGGTCCGTCGGTGCCCGATCTTCGCGAAACACGGTCTCGACGTGATCGTCGTCGATATGGCGACGCAGGGCGAAGATGAAGACGCCGAGCACGATCCCGAAGAGGAACGGCAGGCGCCAGCCCCACTGGTGCACGTCCTCCGGCGTGAGCAGGCCGGTGACGAGCGTCCCGGCAATGGAGCCGAGCAGGATGCCTCCGGCGGCCCCGATGCAGGCGAGGCTGCCGGTCAGGCCGCGGCGCGCCGGCGCGGCGGTCTCGGACAGGAAGATGGCCGAGGAGGTGTACTCGCCGCCGACGGAGAGACCCTGGCCGAGCCGCAGCACCACGAGCAGGACGGGCGCGAGGAGTCCGGCCGACGCGTAGGTGGGCAGGCAGCCCATCAGGAAGGTCGAGACGGCCATTAGGCCCGCCGACAGCAGGAGTGCCGTCTTCCGGCCGTAGCGGTCGCCGATGTGGCCGAACACGACGCCGCCGATCGGGCGCATGAAGAAGGCGGCGGCGAACACCGCGAAGGCCGACAGTAGCGACGTCGTCGGGCTGTCGGACGGGAAGAAGTTCCGGCCGATGACGGCACTGAAATACCCGTAGGTGGCGAAATCGTACCATTCGAGCGTGTTGCCGATGGCGCCCGCGACCACGGAACGGCGCCGCGCCGCGCCGGGGACCTTCGGGCCGTCGGCGATCGCGCCGGGACTGATCGGGAGCGGCGGCTCACCGTACGGAGGGGTGGATTGCATGATGCGCCCGCCTTGCCGCCGAATTCAGTTTAGACGCTAGACTGAAACGCCAAGCTTGGCGAGACCATTGGAGAAGGACGACATCGCTCTTCCGCTCGACAGTTAATAGGCGCGGGGCAGCCCCGCGCGGGCGAGCCCGCCAAGGCCGCACGCCCCTCCGTCCTGCGCGGTCAGACCGCGATCGGGAGGCCCTCTGTCCTCACGGTGCCTCGGCGTCGGCGGGAAGATCCGGAGCTTCGGCCGCCGCGGCGAACGCCCGCCGGGCCCGCTCGATCTCGGCGTGGTGCGTCTCGGCCCAGATCCACACGCCGCAGAACGCGGCGCCCAGGCTCCGGCCCAGCGGCGTCAGCGTGTAGTCCACGCGCGGCGGGATCACCGGATGCACCGTCCGCCGGACGAGACCGTCCCGCTCCATCTGGCGGACGGTCTGCGTCAGCATCTTCTGGCTGATCCGGCCCACGGCCCGGCCGAGCTGCGTGAACCGGAGGGTGCCGTGCTCCTCCAGCGCCTCGAGGATCAGCATGGTCCACTTGTCGGCCACTTGGCCGATGATGTCGTTCACCAGGGCCTCGATCGCCGGATCGACGTCCTGCGGGGGTGTCCCGCGCCGCTTCGCCTCGATCGCGGGGTCAGGGGCAGCCCTGCGCATTCGACACTCTCCTTTCGGTGCGTACAAATCTTTTCGGTGCCTACTTCAGGGCGGAGAGTGTCAACCATACTCTCTGCGGCGACAACAACGGGGTCGCCATCATGAAAACCTCCGGCAACACGATCCTCATCACGGGCGGCGGGTCCGGGATCGGAGCCGCGCTCGCCCATCGCTTCCACGATCTGGGCAACACCGTCATCGTCGCTGGTCGCCGCGTGGAGGCACTGGAACGGGTCACGGCCGGCCGCCCGGGCCTGCACGCGATGCCCCTCGACATCGCGGATGCCGGAGACATCGCGGCGTTCGCCCGGCGCGTCACGGCCGAGCACCCGGCCCTGAACGTGGTGATCAACAACGCCGGCATCATGCGGTTCGAGGCGCTGGATCAGGCGCGCGACCTCTCCGACGCGGAGGCGACGATCACCACCAACCTGCTCGGCCCGATCCGTCTGACGGATGCCCTCGTCGCGCATCTGGTCACACGGCCGGACGCGGCGCTGATCAATGTGTCGTCCGGGCTGGCCTTCGTGCCCCTGACGACCACACCGACCTACTCGGCGACGAAGGCGGCGATCCACAGCTACACGGTCTCGCTGCGCGAGGTTCTCAAGGGCCGGGTCGAGGTGATCGAGCTGGTGCCGCCGGCGGTCCAGACGGATCTCACGCCCGGCCAGGCCACCCGCGCGGGCTACCTGCCGCTGGCCGACTTCATCGACGAGGTGATAACCCTGTTCCAGCAACAGCCGACGCCGGCCGAGATCCTGGTGCAGCGCGTCGCCTTCCAGCGCAACGCCGAGGCCGAGCACCGCTTCGACGCGGCCGTCGCGACCCTGAACGAGGCCGCTCGCGCGGCCCGCGCGGCGCAGGAATGAGGTGCGCGCGGAGATCCGCGAGGACATCCGCTCCGCCGCGCGCGGGCGCGACCCGTGTTTCATCAGTTCAGCCTGGAGACGATCGATGCCGTTCGCCAATTTCAAGATCCCGCAGGGCATGATGACCGGTCCGCAGAAGGCGGATCTGATCCACCGCACGACGGATCTGCTGGTCTCCTTCTTCGGGGAGACCGCGCGCCCGCACACCATGGTCCTGGTCGACGAGGTCATGGATGGCGGCTACGGGCGCGCGGACGAGGTCTTCGATCTCGAGGCCCTGCGACGCCTGCGGGCGCACCACGAGACGGGCCCCGTTCCGACGGGACTAGGAGGGAGCGCCGTTGCGTGAGACTCTGGGCCTGCCCCGGCGGGCGGGGCGAGGCGGAGTGCCATGCGATGAGCCAGGACGACGAATCGCCGCCGGCGCGGCGCCGCTTCCTCGCACAAGGCGCGGCGGCGGCCGCGGCCGTCCTCGCGGGCGGGCCGGCCCGATCGGACGAGGCGGCGCCTCCGGCCGTTCCCGAATGGATGAAGGTCCCGGGCGCCGATGTCGGCAGCCAGACTTACGGCCGGCCCTCGCGCTTCGAGGAGGGCGTCATCCGCAACGTCCCGAAGGGTCTGAAGCAGTACATCTCGGCGTCGAGCCGAACGCCGCTGCAGGATCTCGACGGCATCCTGACGCCCAACGGCCTGTTCTACGAGCGCCACCACGGCGGCATTCCGGACATCGATCCCGCCCAGCACCGGCTGATGATCCACGGACTCGTCGAGACGCCGCTCATCCTGACGATGGACGACATCCGCCGCTTCCCGTCGGAGTCGCACATCTACTTCCTCGAATGCTCGGGCAATCCGGGCTTCGAGGCGATCAAGGGCAAGACGGCGTCGGACCTCGTCGGCCTCGTCAGCTGCGCCGAATGGACCGGCGTGCGCCTCGCGACGGTCCTGGCGGAGGCCGGGCTCAAGCCGGACGCGCGGTGGGTCGTGGCCGAGGGCGCGGACGCCGCCGCGCTGACCCGCAGCATCCCGATCGCGAAGTGCCTCGACGACGCCCTGCTGGTCTACAGCCAGAACGGCGAGCGGCTGCGCCCCCAGCAGGGCTACCCGCTCCGGGTGCTGCTGCCCGGCTACGAGGGCAACATGAGCGTGAAGTGGCTGCGCCGGCTCAACGTCACGGCGGAGCCGGCCTATTCCCGCGAGGAGACGTCGAAGTACACCGACCTGATGCCGGACGGCACGGCGCGGCAATTCACCTTCGTCATGGAGGCCAAGTCGATCATCACGCGGCCCTCGGGCACGCAGCGGATCGCCCCCGGTTTCCACGAGATCACCGGCCTCGCCTGGAGCGGGCGCGGGCGGATCCGCGGCGTGCAGGTCTCGACCGACGGGGGCGGGAGCTGGCGCGACGCCGCCCTGCAGGAGCCGGTGCTCAACCGGGCGCTGACGCGGTTCCGCCTGCCCTGGCGCTGGGACGGGACGCCGACGACCATCGCGAGCCGGGCGATCGACGAGACCGGCTACGTGCAGCCGAGCTTCGAGGACCTGACGGCGGTGCGCGGCCTCAAATCCTTCTACCACAACAACGCGGTCGTGCCCTGGCGCATCGCCGCGGACGGCGAGGTGGCCAATGGCTATGCGTGAAGCCCGCGCCGCCGCGGGGATCGCCCTGGCGCTCGCCTGCGCCGGGCCGGCACGGGCGACGGAGCGCCTCGGGATCGGGCGTCCGGCCACGGAGGCCGAGATCGCCGCCTGGAACATCGACGTCGACCGGGACGGCCGGAAGCTGCCGCCCGGACACGGCAGCGTCGCCCACGGCCGAGAGGTCTTCGAGACCCAATGCGCCTCGTGTCACGGCAGCCGGGGCGAGGGCGGGACCGGCGAGCGGCTGGCCGGCGGCCAGGGCACGCTCGCCTCGGCGAAACCGCTCAAGACCGTCGGCAGCTTCTGGCCCTACGCGCCGACCCTGTTCGACTACATCCGGCGGGCGATGCCGATGAACGCCCCGCAATCGCTCAGCGCCGCCGACGTCTACGCGGTCTCGGGCTACGTCCTGTACCTGAACGGGCTCGTCCCGGATAGCGCCGTGCTCGATGCCGCCACCCTGGCCGCCGTCCGCATGCCGAACCGCGACGGGTTCGTGCCGGATCCCAGGCCGGATGTGAGACCCTGACGGGAGCGGCGTACCCGATCAGGCCGCCCCGGCCCCGCCCGCCGCCGGGGCGCCACGGTGCTGTGGCCGTTCCGCCACTGTCGTCGCAACATTATTACATTCGGTTGCCGGGGCGTTGACCCGGCCGGTCGCCGCGGCAAGTATTTTCCTGCCAAGGTTATCCGGGCACGGTCCGGAGCCGGGGTGGTAATCCGGTGCGCGCTGCGCGGTGCGTCCGGATCTGCCCCGCACCTGTCGACTGGGCGCGCCCGTTCCCCGCGGCCGCCGGTGCCGCGCACCGGGACGGTCCGGCGGCGGCGATGACGCGCGTCACGGGAGGCGGCCTTCGGCGCGACGACGTTCCTCGGGCGCGGTGCCCCAGCGGAGCGCGCGGTGCCGCCCGTCCGGGCGTGACGCCGCCCGCCTCCGCGTGGCCGCGCGCCGGCAGCAGCGAGTGTGTGGTGGCGAGTTCTGGACGATTGTCGTTCCGCGAGAGTCCCAGGCCGCGCCGGGGATGCGCCCGCCCTGCCGGGGCGCGGCGCGGTAGCCCGCGCCTGGCCCTGGCGGCCATGCTGTCCGCCGGCGTGCCGGTCGGGGAGGTCCGCGCGCAGGAGAGCGTGACCCTGGAGGAACTGTCGGTCGAGCATGTCGGCGAGGGCGCCGCCCGCACGACGGCGTCCGGGCGCGGCAGCATCGGCCTGATCGGTCCGACACCGGGCTACGGCGCCGGCGCGGCGGTCAGCGCGACGCGCACGGCCACACCGCAGATCGACGTGCCCGTGGCCGTGTCGGTGGCGCCGCGCGAGACGATCACCGACATCGCCGCCACCCGCGTCGACCGGGTCTTCGACTACCTGCCCGGCGTCGCCCGCCAGAACAATTTCGGTGGCCTGTCGATCTTCAGCTACGCCATCCGCGGCGTGACCACCTCCGAGATCTACAAGAACGGCTTTCCCCTCAACCGCGGGACACCGCCGCCGCCCGACGCCCAGAACATCGAGCGCATCGAGGTGCTCAAGGGGCCGGGAGCGGCCCTGTTCGGGCGCAGCGACCCCGGCGGGCTGGTCAACCTGATCACCAAGCAGCCGACCGCCGAGCGGTTCGTCGAGTTCGGCAACCAGGTCGACTCGTTCGGCCTGACCCGGGGCACGATCGATGCCGGCGGTGCGCTGAGCGCGGACGGCACGGTGCTCTACCGCTTCAACCTCGCCGCCCAGGGTGCGGGCAGCTTCCGCGACTTCGTGGACAGCGACCGGCTCCTCGTCGCGCCGGTGGTGAGCTGGCAGGTCACCCCGGACACGCGGATCACGGTCGAGACCGAGTTCGTGAAGAACCGGATCGTCTTCGACCGGGGCGTCATCGCGCTGAACCGGCAACTCGGGTTCCTGCCCGTCTCCCGCTTCCTCGGCGAGCCCGGGCAGAGCACCTATCAGAACAACAACACGCTGCAGGTCCGCGTCGACCACCGGTTCGACGAGAACTGGCAGCTTCGCCTCGCGACCTACTTCAACACGGGCGATCTCGCGGGCGAGTCGGCGGAGATCCGCGCCATCGCTGCCGACAACCGCACGGTCTCGCGCGACCGCAACGTGCGCGACTACCGCTGGGACGTGGCCGTCGGGCAGGCCGACCTCGTCGGGCGCTTCGATACCGCCGGCATCGGCCACACGCTACTGCTCGGCATGGACCGGGAGAGCACCGACAGCCGCCCGCAGTACTTCCGCTCGAACTTCCGCACGAGCCCGTTCGCCCTGGACATCTACGCCCCGGTCTACGGGCAGGCGCTGCCGCCGATCACCATCCCGCGCAACAACCTGGAGCGGATCACCAACACCGGCCTCTACGCGCAGGACGAGATCGTCCTGAGCCCCGAATGGCGGGCGCTCGTCGGTGTGCGCCTCGACATCTTCGAGCAGAGCTTCCGCGAGCGCGCCGTCCGCAGTCAGGTCGACCAGTCGCGGGTCGCCGCGTCGCCCCGGGCGGGCCTCGTCTACCGGCCGATCCCGGAACTCGCCCTCTACACCAACGTCGGCACGAGCTTCCGGCCGAACATCGGCCCGGACGCCGCCGCCGTGACCCGCGGCACGGCCCTGCCGCCCGAGACCGGCCTCGGCTACGAGGTCGGCGCCAAGTCCGAGCTGTTCGGCGGCAGCCTGCTCCTCACCGCCGCCGCCTTCCGGGTGGAGCGGGAGAACGTGCTCACGCCCGATCCCGCCAATACCGGCTTCTCCCTCGCCGCCGGGGCCGTCGGCAGCCAGGGGTTCGAGCTGACGGCCCAGGGGCAGATCACGCCCGAGCTGAAGCTCCTGGCCGGCTACGTCTACGCCGACGCCCGGGTGACCAAGGACAACGTGCTCCCGGTCGGAGCCCCGCTCATCAACGTGCCGCGCCATTCCGGCAGCCTCCTCGCGGTCTACGAGCCGGAGGGTGCGTGGCGCGGCTTCGGTATCGGAGGCGGCGTGCGGGGCGTGGGCGCGCGCGCCGGCGACGCGGCCGGCTCCGGCTTCACCCTGCCGGCCTACGTCGCGGTCGACGCGCTCGCCTACTACCGCTTCGACAATGCCCGGATCGCGCTCAACGTCGAGAACATCTTCGACACCGCGTACTACGAGAGTTCGCTGAACGTGTTCCGGGTCTATCCGGGCTCGCCCCGGCGGATCACGGGCTCGGTGACGGTGCGGTTCTGATGGCGGGCCCGCGGCCCCCGTCCAGGCAGCCGCCGGGATCGTCGCGCCGGCGAGAGGACGCGCCTGCGGGACTCCGCAGGCCGACCGCTTCTGCGCTATGTCGGATTCCGTGCTGCACGGCAGCAGCGACGCGACAGGCCCGGGCAACGGGGCCGAGGGGACGGTATTCGGGTGGGTAAGGCTTTGATGGAAGCGATCGTCCCGTCCGATGGCACGGCGCCCCGCGTCGTGCGGCGCCGCATCGTTCTGCTCTACCTCGTCCTGATCGCGGCCAACGTCGCCGCCTGGTCCTGGGCCTACAGCCTGTTCGCGGGGCAGCCGGCCCTGCTCTCGACCGCGCTGCTGGCCTACGTCTTCGGGCTGCGCCACGCGGTCGACCCCGACCACATCGCCGCCATCGACAACGTCACGCGCAAGCTGATGCAGGCGGGCCAGCGGCCGGTCTCGGTCGGCTTCTGGTTCGCCCTCGGCCATTCCACCGTCGTGGTGGTGGCCGCGGCCGCGGTGGCGCTGGCCGCCACCAGCCTGATCACGGCCTCGGAAGGCTACCGGGAACTCGGCGGCCTGATCGGCACAGGCGTCTCGGCCGCCTTCCTGATCCTCATCGGCCTGGTCAATCTCGTCGTCCTCGCGGGGGTCTGGCGCGCGTTCCGGCAGGTGCGGCGCACCGGCCGCTACGTCGAGGCCGACCTCGACATGCTGCTCGCCAACCAGGGCGTCCTCGCCCGGATCCTGCGGCCGCTGTTCCGCCTCGTGACGCGCTCCTGGCACATGTACCCGCTGGGCCTGCTCTTCGCGCTCGGCTTCGATACCGCCACGGAAGTGAGCCTGTTCGGGCTCTCGGCCGCCCAGGCGAGCCAGGGCATCGATCTCTGGACGATCCTGGTCTTCCCGGCGCTGTTCACCGCCGGCATGACGCTGGTCGACGCGACCGACGGCGTGCTGATGCTCGGCGCCTACAGCTGGGCCTATGTCCAGCCCATGCGCAAGCTGTTCTACAATCTCACCATCACCCTGGTGTCGGTGGTGGTCGCGCTGGTGGTCGGCACGCTGGAGGCGCTGAACCTCCTGGCGGACAAGCTCAACCTCCAGGGCTGGCTCTGGGAGCGGATCGCCGCGATCAACGACCATTTCGGCGTGCTCGGCTTCGGCATCGTCGGCCTCTTCGCGGCGGCTTGGCTCCTGTCGTTCCTCATCTACCGCCTCGGCCGGTTCGACCGGATCGACGTCAAGCCGGCCGACATCCCCTGACCGGCGTCGGCCGTGTCCACGCGGGACGTCCGGCGCCGGTGAGTTGGGCCGATGTCGGAGCGCGCCGGATGCGCGCGGCGGGCTGAACCTACCCGGCCGCCTCGCTGAGCCTCAGGCCGGTGAACGTCAGCGTCGCCGTGTAGATCGGGGCGCCGGCCGCATCCCGGACGACCACGGTGTAGGTTTGCCTGTCCCCGTCGCTCGGGATCTCCCATCGCGCGACGTCCGGGAGGGAGATCATCGCTTCTCTGCGCGCAGCGTCGAAATCGGCGCACTCGGTCCCGTCCTCGTCGCGTTGCAACTGACCGTCGTGGATATCGAAGAAATAGCGCGGCACCCACGCCTCCGTGACTGGCTTCCCCTCACGAAAGCTAACCGGGATCGGAAACGCCGGTTCTCGGCGCGCGGCGCCCGATCCGCGCCGGTGATCGCGGCCGACGCCCTCGGATGAGCGGGCGTCGGCCGGGCCCGGCCGGCTATCCGTTCCGGGCCTTCCGGCGCTGGCGGCCGTGCCGTCGCGTCTCCGGATCGCGTCCTCGAACGGACACGTCGCGCGGGGCTGCGGATCGGAAGTGAGAGCGCCGCGCGACGGTGTGCGCGGCGTGACGAGACCGCTCCGGCCGTTCCGGCCGGGCCCGTGCCTCCGGACGGGCGGTCGCGGACCCGCGGTCTCTCAGCGGTCTCTCGTCTTCGTGGTACGGGAATCCTGCGTCTTGTTTCCGTCGTCGGCCGGCGAGGCGCCCGGAACGCCGGTGTTGCCCGAGCCCCCGCCCCTCTCTCCGCTCTTCATCTGATCGCCGTGCTGCATCCGCTGCCCGCCCGACCCGGATGGCGCTGGCCCGGACGTCGATCCTCCGGCGGCGCCCTGTGCCGTTGCCGCGCCGGCCGTCCCGAGAAGGAGCGACGAGACGAGGACGAAGATCCGGATTGAGGTCATGATGTTCTCCCGAAAACTACCATTGGGCAAGCACAGAAAGCTGTCTGAGTTCCGTAATATCGCAAAATATCGAGGGTTAGCTCATGATGTTATGTTTTTCTTATTGAATACTGCGGGTCGACGTGCCGAAATATCCGATCGCGGTCCGGGCGCGCGCGCATCGGCGGGCAAACCGCCCGGATCGCGCCTGAGCTGTGGGAAGCCGACGTGGACCGGCCTCCCCGCGGGGAGCCCGCAGATCGGTCCGACACGGCGCGGCGGGCCGCGCTGAGAGCGGCTCGGAGGGCCGGAGGGGCCGGTCCGCCGACGATGCCGGCACGAAATGACCGCCGCGGCGTGAGCCGGGCGGTCTAGGTGGTCTCGGGATGTCCAGAGTTAGACGATCGCGGGCCGCGCTTAATCCGCGCCGCATCCGCGCCGCGAGGAGCGGACCGCCGTGCCGGCCGCGCCGGCCGCGTCGTCCGGCGGGCCTCGTCGTGCTGCGGCGCTCGCGCGCCATGTCCACGTCGTCGGCGGCGATGCCGACGCGTCGGTTCTGACCCGCGTCCGCGACGAGGACACGCGCCCCATATAACCGTCGCGGGAGCGCGGGCCTTCGGGAGGCCGTCCGTGGCGGCGCGGGATCCTGCAGGGCGCCGGGTTCGACGCGGTGCTTCCCGATCGGAGCCGCGCAAAGCCGGGGGACGAGGAGGACCGAGATGCTGCGCGACAATGTCGAGCGAGGCCGCTTCGAGCTGCAGGTCGGCGGTGACGTCGTCTTCGCGACCTATCGGCGGGAGCCCGGCCAGCTCGTCATCAGCCACGTCTACGCGCCGCCGGTCCTGCGCGGCACCGGGGCGGCCGGCCGGCTCATGGAAGGCGTCGCGGCGCACGCGCGCGCCGAGGGCGATCGGATCGTGCCCCTGTGCGGCTACGCCCGGGCGTGGCTGCGCGGGCATCGGACGCATCGCGACCTGCTCGCGTGAGGCCGCGACCGGGCCGGGATCGGCCGCCGCCGGGGGCCGGTGCCGGGATCGCCTGGCGCTAGGTCATCCGTTGCGCCACGTGCCGCCGCCGGCGCTGGACGGCCTCGCGGACATGCGCGACGAGCAGGGCGACGAGGCGGATCTCGACGCTCTCCGTCCGCCTGTGGGCCTCCATCCGGATCGTCTCCGCCGCGAGCGCGTCGGCCTCCCGCTCCAGATGATCGAGCTCGACCGGATCGGCGCTCGACACGGACAGCCAGATCTCCAAGAGGCGCATGACCCGGGTGGGCGGCTGCAGCGGCCGGAAGCGCCGATACAGGCCGATGCCCGCCGCGCCGAGGGAGGCCAGCGCGCTGATCATGAGCCCGACCCAGTAGGCCGCGTTCTGCGCCTGATCGCTCAGGCTGGGCTGGTTCCCGGTCAGGTACGCCGTCGCGCCCGGGTGGATCGGGAGCGCCTGGACCTTGTCGTCGGTGTCGGGGGCCTCGATGCCGGCCAGATCGTCGTCGAGCGCGACGAGCCGCGGCTTGCCGGTGAGAACCTCGCGGGTGATCTCGCCGGCGAGCCAGTCCGGCATGGCGCCGCGGGCCACGAGCCGGTGGCTGACGGACAGCGTGGTGATGTCGTCGCCCGGTGCCGGCAGGGAGCCGAGGAACGCGCCCTTGGGCACGTCGATCGTGTCGAGCACGGGGTGCTCCTTGGCGATCGCCGCCGCCTCGTCGACCTCGAACAGCTTCGCCGCCCCGGAGCCTTTGCGCAGCGCCGTGAACAGGGGCAGCCACAGCGCGCTCCCGACCGGAGCCACCACGAACACCGAACCGATCTGGCGGCTGCGGGCGGCCTCTGTCAGCTGGTCGATCGTCAGGATCCGGCGATGCACGCTGCTCGGGGGCACGCCGAAATGCGTCAGGATCAAGTCGAGCAGGAGCGGGTCGAGCTTACGCCCGTCGAGGAGACCGACGGTGCTGCCCCGCAGCTTGGCCACGCTGTCGACGGGGCTGCCCCCGGGCGCGACGAAGACCACCGCGTCGCGGCGCAGGATGACCAGGGTCTGCCCGTCCTTCGGCGCGGCGTCGCTGCGCACCAGGGCGAGCTGGGTCTCGCCCTTGTCGAGGGCCGCCGAGGCGCCGAGGCGATCGGGCTCGAAGATCGTCCGGATGCGCACCCGCGGATGCTGGGTCTCGAAGAGCTGCGTGAGGGCCTGCGCGGCCTCCCGGTCCTCGGTGCTGGTCTTGGCGACCGCGATGTCGAGGGAGAGCAGGCCGAGGAGGAGATGGATGAGCAGAGCAGCGACGGCGGCCCCGGCGATGACGCCGAGGACGATGACTGTCGTTCTGGAACGCCGGATCATCCGTGCCGCGCTGATCTGCCGATCCGCCAGCATAGCGCGCGTGTCTGGCCCAGTCTCCCGCTCCCGGACAGGATCGGTCGACGCTCCGCCCCATGCTGTATCTTGCTCGGGACGCCGCGATCAGTTCATCTGGCGTTGCCGGTCTTGGACCTGTTGGACGGCGAGCCTGCGGCCCAGCGTCATCAGCAGCGCTTCGGCCTGCACCTTGAGCTCCGCGTCCCGCAACTCGCTGATCGCGTACATCGCCGCGATGGCGTGATCCGCTGCCAGCTCGAGGGGCGACGTCTCCACACGCGGCACGGCCTCGTCGGCCATGTCCTCGAACATCCGCATCCGGGTGATGTCGAGGAGAATGCCGCTGCCGCCCTGGAGCCGCCCGACATGATCGCCGGTGAAGCGCCCGCGCACCAGGACCCAGCGCGTCCGACCGTCCGCCGAGGTCACCCGATGCTCGGCGAGGTACGGTGTCCCCTCGCGGGCGCTGCGCCGAATCAGATCATCGATCCGCTCGCGATCGTCCGCGTGGATGCTGCTCATGTAGCGACCGAGCGGGACGCCTTCCTCGGCCTCGGCCGGATCGACGTTGTACACCAGGGCGACGAAGGCGTCGGCCCGCACCCGATCGACGCCCGCGTCCCATTCCCAGCGGCCGACGACGTCGAGCGCGTCCAGCGCCGTCTGGAAGGTTTCCGAGGCTGTTTGCCCGTCTAGAGGCTTAGAAGCTGCCACCCGAGCACCCGTATTCAGTTGTCACTAACATACGTTGGTCCTAAAGCGCCGCAACCGCAAGGGGCATAATCTGGTCAGCAATCAACTGTTGCGTGCCGGACACGGGTCGGCTTCGGCGAGCCGCCGGGGCCGGGTGCCGACGACGGGCCGCGGGCGGTCCTTGCAGATCGGAACTTGGACACCCATTATGACTACAGTGGTCACGGAGAGCGCCATGCAGGAGATCCAGCTTCGGGATGCCAAGGCGACGCTGTCGGCCGTCATCGACCAAGCGAAGCAGGGCGCGCCCTCGATCATCACCCGCCACGGCCGCCCCGAGGCCGTGCTGCTCAGCTTCGAGGACTGGCAGCGGCTGTCCTGCGTCCCGTCGTTCGGCCGCCTGCTCATGGCCGCGCCCGTCGCGGCGGACGACCTCGCCCCCCCGTCCGGCGGACTCAGAAGCGCCGAGCTGTGAGGCGGTGTACCTCGTCGACACCAACGTGCTCTCGGCCGGCGCGCCGACCAAGGCCGTTCCGGCCGTCGCACTGATCGACTGGATGGACCGCAACAGCGCGGGGCTCCATCTCTCGGTCGTCACGATCGCCGAGATCGAGGACGGCATCGCGAAGAGCCGCAGGGACGGTGCCGCGCGCAAGGCCGAGCGCCTCGCGGCGTGGCTGGAGACCTTGCTGCACCTGTACGCCGCCAAGGTCCTCCCGATCGACCTCGCCGTCGCGCGCCACATCGGCGGGTTGTCCGATCTGGCGCGCGGACAGGGGCACGCGCCCGGCTTCGCGGATCTCGCGATCGCCGCCACCGCGCGCTGCAACGGCTGGACGGTCCTGACCCGGAACGTGCGGCACTTCGCGCCGCTCGGCGTTCCCGCCTGCGATCCCTTCGTCGCGCTGCCGGCCGATGGGCGGTGACGGCGTCGCGCCCGTCACCGCGGGGCCGCGGCGGCGTGCCGATCGCGGCGGGACTATCGGGACGGTGTGCAGAACTCGGCCGTGAGACCGGCGAAGGCCGCCCGCAGGAAGGCGTCCACGGGACGGTCGCCGCCCGCCTGGATCCAGGCCTCGATCGCCAAGCGCATCGCACCGAGCGACGCCATGGCGACGAGGCGCAGCGGGGCGCTGCGGACGGGATCCGGCCAGCGCTCGATCAGCGCGGCGTGCAGGGCCTGCTCGTGCAGGCCGTAGGCCGCCTGCTTGCGGGCCTTCAGGGTCTCGCTGGAGCGCATGACCCGGTCGATGCTGATGAACTCCCGGGTCCGGAAGCCCGTCGACAGCGTCAGCAGGGCGTCCCGGACGACCTCCACCGGGACCTTGCCCTCCGGCTGGGCCAGGACGGCCTTACGCAGCGCCGCGCCGAAGCCGCGCATCTGCCAGTCCAGCAGGATCTCTTCCTTTGACTTGAAGTAGTAGAAGAAGGTTCGACGCGAGATGCCGGCCGCCTCGGCGATCGCGTCCAGGGTCGTCGCCTCGTAGCCGTGCCGGCTGAACAGCCGCAGGCCGGTCTCGGCGATCCGTTCCAATGTCTCCTGCCGTTTTCGCGCGCGCAGGCTGCCGGGCTTCGGTGGCGGGATCCCCATGCCGGCGTTGTGACATGCGATTCCGCACTTGCAAAGTTGCACGCGGTGCAATTATATTTTTTACACCAAGTGCGATTTTGATGCGCGGTCTCGGGACGCGGTGCGGAGTCCGGCCGGGCGCCCGCCCCTTCCTGCCGATATCGGCAGCCTCGTTCGCCGTCGGGGCCTCCGTCGGCGAACGGAATTCGGTTGGCGCGCGCCGGGGGGCGAGGACGCGTCGTGATCGGGCTGCGGCCGGCGATGCGCGGCTCTGCGAACCCTCCTGGCTCCCCTCCTCTCGCGAAAGCCCTCCCCATGCTCGAGTCTTCCGATCCGACAGCGGCACGGCCGTTGCCCAACCGTCGGCAGGTCGGCGCCATGCTGCTGGGAACCCTGGCCGCGGGTGTGACGCGGCCGGCCGCGGCGGAGCCCGTCGTCGAGGACGTCCGGATCGTCGACTTCGACTGGGTCGACGGCGCGCGCCAGCGACCGGTGCCGGTACGCCTGTACTGGCCGAACACGTCGTCGCTCCGGCGCCGCGTCCCGCTGGTCGTGTTCTCGCACGGTCTCGGACAGTCCCGAACCGGCTACAGCTATCTCGGACGGCACTGGTCGTCCCACGGGATCGCGAGCCTGCACCTGCAGCACGTCGGCAGCGACAGCTCCGTCTGGACCGGCAATCCCCTGGCCCTGCTCGACCGGATCGAGCGGGCGGCGCAGGAACGGGAGGCGATCGCCCGGGCGCGCGACCTGCGCTTCGCCCTGGACCGCCTCCTCGTTCAGGACGGGGGCGCCTTCGGAGACCGGATCGACCCGCGCCGGATCGTGGCGGCCGGCCATTCCTACGGCGCCAACACGACTCTGATCGCCGCGGGTGCGCGCGTCGTCCGTGACGGGCACGCCCTTCAGGCGCGGGATCCGCGGATCGCGGCCGGGATCGTGATCTCGGCGCCGCCCTTCTACGGCGAGCGCGACCTGCGGGCCGTCCTGGGCGCCGTCGAGATCCCGACCCTGCACGTGACGGCGACCGAGGATGTCATCCAGCTGCCCGGTCGCACCTCGCCGTTCAGCGACCGCCTCGCCGTGTACGAGGCGATCGCGACGCCCCGGAAGTCCTTGGCGGTCTTCCAGGGCGGCTCGCACAGCATCTTCACCGACCGTCCTCTCACGGGCGGTCTGAACCTGAACCCGCAGGTCAAGGCGGCGACCGCCGCCGGGACGCTGGCCTTTCTCGACCTCGCCTTCCGCGGCGATCCGGAGCCGCTGCGCGCGTGGTCCTCGACCTGGCGACCGATCCTCGCCGTCGCGCCCGCGGGCTACGCGGGCGCGTCGCTGGCGCAACCCGCGATAGCGACCCGCGGAAAGGACCGGACGCGCGCCCAGCCCGGGGAGCCGCTCTGACAGGCCGCTCGTCGCGCCCCCTGGCGGCTGAGGTCAGGAGCCCGGCCTCCTCCGCGAGGTCGGTGTACGGGGTCGGCGCCTCGGGTCAGGTCGCTTCGCGCGCCGTCAGGGTGCGGTCGACCAGCTCGAGGATCCGCTCCCGGTCCAGCGCGGTCCCGAACAGGATCCGGTAGAGGATCGGAGAGACGACCCCGTCCAGCACCGCCTCGGGGTCCGGGAAGGCCTCGCCGCGGGCCACGGCCCGATCCGCGATGATCGCGATCTGATCGCGGGTGAAGCTGCAGCATCGCTGGGCACAGTTCGCGTCCGCCGCCGCCAGGACGTCCCGGATCATCTCCCGCCCCGGTGCGGACGACATCTCGTCCGCGTACTGCTCCGCCCACGCCTCGAGATCGGTCCGGCCGCTCCCGGTATCGGCCGGCTCGCCGTCGGGACGGAGCCGCTCGACCGCGACATCGGCCAAGAGCTCGGCGAGCGTGCCCCACCGGCGGTAGATCGTCGACGGCGTCACGCCGGCCGCGGCGGCCACCAGGGGCACCGTGATTTCCGAACGGTCCGTCGTGGTCAGGAGCGCGCGCACGGCCGCCTGAACCGAGGTCTGCACCCGCGCGCTGCGGCCGCCCGGACGCGGCCCTTGCCTCGTCGTCATCCTGCACTCTGCCATCTGGGGCGCCACAAACGCAAAGATATTGCGTTTGTGGCGCGGAGGGCCTACGCATCAAACGCAACGGATTAGCCTTTAGGTTCGCCAATGACCAGGGACCGCAAGCTGAAAGTTGTGGCTGTCGCGGGCAGCGGCACGCTGTTCTTCCACGCGGCGGTGCTCGGCACCTTCCTCGCCGCGTCCGCCGCTCCGACGCCGCTGTACCGGTTCTACCAGGAGACCTACGCGCTCTCCCCCGTGCTCACGACCGCGGTGTTCGCCGTCTACGCGCTGGCGCTCCTCAAGGCGCTCCTCGTCGCCGGGTCGATCTCGGACCATCTGGGCCGACGGCCGGTGATCTTCGGCGCGCTGCTCCTCGAGCTGGTGGCGATGGCCCTGTTCACGACGGCCAGCGGGGCGTGGGGACTCATCGCGGCGCGCTTCGTCCAGGGCGTGGCGACCGGCATCGCGGCGAGTTCGCTGGGCGCCGCGCTCGTCGACGTCGACCGGGCGCGGGCCCAACTCGTGAACGCGATCATGCCGCTGATCGGGATGGCGGCGGGCGCGCTCGGAACCAGCGCCCTCGTGCAGTACGGCCCGCACCCTCTCCACCTCGTCTACGCGATCCTGGGCGCGGTGTTCGCCGCGCAGGCCGCTCTCCTCTGGCTCACGCCCGAGACCGGCGAGCGCCGCGCGGGCGCCCTGCGGGCCCTGAGGCCGCGCGTCGTGGTTCCGCCGCAGGCCAGGCGGCCGCTGGCCGCGATCACGCCGACCAACATCGCGACCTGGATGCTCGGGGGCTTCTACCTCTCCATCGTTCCCTCGCTGGTCGTCGCCGCGACGGGCAGCCGGACCCCGTTGACGAGCGGCGTCATGGTCGCGGCCCTGATGGTCGCCGGCGCCCTCGCGGTCCTCCAGCGGCGCGGCCGGGACGCCGCGGCCAACCTGACGATCGGGACGCTCGCCATGACCGCTGGCCTCGTCATCGTGCTCGCCGGCATGCACGGCGGGAGCGTGCCGGTCCTGATCGGCGGGACCCTGGTCGGCGGGGCCGGCTTCGGGACGAGCTTCCTCGGCGCCCTCGGGACGATCGTCCCGCTGGCGAAGCCGAGCGAGCGGGCGGAGCTCCTCGCGAGCTACTACGTCGAGAGCTACCTGGCGTTCAGCCTCCCGGTGATCTGTGCCGGGTATCTCGTGCGCCGGATCGGCTACGTGACGACCGCCGACCTCTACGCGGCCGCGATCCTCGCCATGAGCGCGGCCGGGTTCCTGGCGCGGCGGGCACTGACGTCGCGACGCGTCTCGCCCGGCTGACGCACCCTGCCTGCGGCGCTCCGGTCGGGTCCGCGTCCCGGACGGGCACCGAAGCCGGCCGCCGGGCGCTGAGAGCCCTCGCGCGATCGCGCCGCCAACAGCCATCGTGCCGGCCGGGGCGATCCCGGCGCGACCGTCCCGGCCCGGCCGCGTTGACCCGGATCAACGTCGCGCGAACGGGACGGCCGGGTTCGGCACGCTCCCGGGACGCGGAGCCGAGCGGAGGCATCATGCGAGACTTCACCGTCGCCTGGGACGCGAACCGGCTGGCCTGGGTGCGGGAGCGCGTGCGGGCCTACCGCATGCCGCGCCTGCCGACGGGGGCCGGCTGGCGCTACGGCTGCGATCCGGACGTCCTGGCCGACCTGTGCGCCCACTGGCTCGACGGCTTCGACGAGGCCGCGGCCGCGGCCGAGCTCAACCGCTTCCCGCAGATCCTGGGCCGCGTCGAGGATCTCGACCTGCACGCCGTCCACGTCGTCGGCGAGGCGGAAGGCCGGCGCCCGCTGCTGCTGATCCACGGCTGGCCGGGTTCGATCTACGAGTTCTGGTCGGTGATCGAGCCCCTGGCCTTCCCGTCGCGCCACGGCGGGCGGCCGGAGGACGCGTTCGACCTCGTGATCCCGGCGCTGCCCGGCTTCGGCTTCTCGGGCAAACCCGCCGCGCCGATCGGCGCGCGCAGCACGGCGCGGCTGTTCGACCGCCTGATGCGCGAGACTCTGGGCTACCCGCGCTACCGGGTTCAGGGCGGCGACTGGGGCGCCGGGGTCGCGGCCTGGCTCGGTCTCGACCACGCCGCGTCGCTGGAGGCGATCCACCTGAACTACCTGCTGGTGCAGCCCGATGCCGAGCCGGAGAGCGCGGCGGAGCGGGCTTGGCAGAAGCAGGCCGGAGCCACCCAGCAGGCGCTCGGGGCCTACGCGCAGCTGCAGGGCACCAGGCCGCTCTCGCTCGGCTACGCCATGGCGGACGAGCCGGTGGCGCAGCTGGCGTGGCTGGTCGAGCGATTCCACGACTGGGCCGACCTGCGGGAGCGGCCCTTCGCGCAGGTCTTCACGAACGATCAGCTCCTGACCAACGCCCTGCTCTACATCCTCACCGATTCCTTCGCGACGGCGACGTGGTTCTACGCCGGCGCGCAGCAGGAGGGCGTGCGCCGGATGCCGCCGGGGCGGCGCGTCACGGTGCCGACGGCCT
The DNA here is from genome assembly GCF_900112625.1 of Methylobacterium sp. 13MFTsu3.1M2. Taxonomy (NCBI): domain Bacteria; kingdom Pseudomonadati; phylum Pseudomonadota; class Alphaproteobacteria; order Hyphomicrobiales; family Methylobacteriaceae; genus Methylobacterium; species Methylobacterium sp. 13MFTsu3.1M2. The sequence continues at coordinate 18,504 of NZ_FOMM01000037.1, read as the reverse complement.
TCGCGGCCTACCCGGATCCGCGCACGCCCGCGCCGCCGCGAGAGTGGCTGGAGCGCGGCTACGCGGTCTCGCGCTGGCAGACGATGCCCCGCGGCGGCCATTTCGCCGCCATGGAGGCGCCGGACCTGTTCGTCCGGGACCTGCGGGACTGGGGCCGCGGCTGACGGCGTCGTCCCACCGCATCGCGGGCTCAGCCGGACCCGGCGGCACGAACCGGATCCTCTAGATCAGCGCGTAGCCCGCCCCGTCCCGCTCGATCCGCCCGCGGGCGGCGAGGTGCATCCCGGTCACGCTCAGGCCCTCCGCCGCCGCGCGGTCGAGGATGCGCCGGCGGGTCGCGATCGCCTCCGCCGGATCCGTGTCCCAGATGACGGTCCAGTCCGGGTGCGGCATCTGCAGGAGCCGCGAGTGGATGACGTCGCCCCAGATCAGCAACCGGTCCGCGCCGTCCGCGATCAGCACGCCCATGTGACCCGGCGTATGGCCCGGGAGCGGCATCGCGCGGATGCCGGGGGCGAGCTCGGCCTCGCCCGAGAGGCGGCGGATCCGATCGGGGTAGGCGGCGAGCACGGCCTGCGCCGTCTCGAACATCGGCCGCAGGGCGTCGGGCGCGGCGGCCCGCGCTCCCGCATCCGACCAGTAGGCGACCTCGCGCTCCTGCACCACGAGCTCGGCGTTCGCGAACCGCGCCAGGCGGCCCGGCGTCAGGAGACCGCCCGCATGGTCGGCGTGGAGATGGCTCAGCCAGATGGTCTCGACCTGGTCGGGCCGCACGCCCTCCGCCGCCAGCGCGGCGGTCACCCGGTTGAAGTCCGGTCCGAAGACGGTGCCGCAGCCCGCGTCGAGCAGCCAGTGGCGCGCGCCGCGCCGGATCAGGAAGGCGTTGACCGGCTCCGGCGACGGACCGTCCCCAGGAAGACCGGCACCCTGCAACAGAGCCCGTCCGGCCGGGCTCTCGGCCGCGGGCATCATGCGCGGCTCCAGCGGGAACAGCCCGTCGCGCAGGGGCGTCACGGTGAAGGCGCCGACCCGGTAGGGCGGGGTTCCGGTCGCGGCCGCGCCGGGGCGGTGCAGGCCGAGCGGCAGCAGGGCGGCGGCGGCGAGCAGGCTGCGGCGGGACAGGTGAGAGGCCATGGCGGGCTCCGCGGGATACGGGACGCCGCCATCCTGCGGGGCGTGCGGGGCGCGGGCCAGGGACGTCCTCCCGCCCGCGACCGGGCATTCTTCCCGCGCTGGCTCGGCGCGGCTTGCGCGCCGGGACGTTCCCGGTGCCAAATCGCCGCGTCGCTTCGAGCCCGGCCGTTTCGCCCCCATGAGCCTGCCCGCGCATCTCGGCCTACGCCTCCTCGTGGTCGCCCTCCTGTGCCTGACCGGAGCGGTCGCCTGGACCGGCTTCGCGGCCCAGGCGAGCCTGCAGCGGGAGGCCGCGACCTCGGCGGAGCGGATCGCCGCGCAGCTCGCGCGTCAGCCGGGTCTCGGCAGCGCCGGTCCGGTCGCGATGCCCGCCGCGCCGCCGCAACCCGCACCGGCCCTCCTCACCATCCTCCCGGGGATCTGCGCCGACATCCAGCTCGGCGTCGAGTTGCCCCGGCGCGTCTGCGGCGACTGGGATGGCCTCGACGCCGCCCCCGCGTGGTTCCGGGAGGCGGTTACGGGGGACGCCGCGGCCGCGCCGACGATCCGCGCGATCGTCTTCCGCGAGCGCACGATCGGCAGCGTCACCGCCTGGCCCGATCCGATCGCCGCGGCGGCCCGCGTCTGGCAGCGGGTGCGTCTCGCGGGCGGGCTCGCGCTCGCTCTGACGGCGGCGACACTGCTCCTCAACTGGCTCGCGGTCACGCGCCTCGTCGCGCCCGCCGGGCAGATCGTGCGCGGGCTGGCGAGGCTCGACGCGGCCCGGACCCGGTCGCCGCTGCCGCGCTTCGCCGCCGCCGAGTTCGACCGGATCGCACGCGCCTGCGATGACCTCGCCGACCGGCTCGCCCGCGCGGAGGCCGCGCGCGCGGAGCTGATGCAGCGGCTCGTCACGGTGCAGGAAGAGGAGCGGCAGGCGATCGCGCGGGACCTGCACGACGCCTTCGGCCAGTGCCTCGCCGCCGCGGGCGCCCGGGCGGCCGCGATCGAACTCGCCGCGCCCGACGACCGCGAGGATCTGCGCGCGGACGCGCGCGGCATCGAGGCCGTCCTCGCCACCATGCGGGAGAGCCTGCGCGGGGCGCTGGCGCGCCTCGAACTGCCCGACCTCGCCGAGACCGGGCTGGAGGACGCGCTGCGGGGCCTCGTGGCGGATTGGCGGGCGCAGCTCAGGTCCGGCCCGGCCCTCCATCTCGACGTGGCCGGCGACCTCGCCGACATGCCCGTGACCGTGTCGGCGAGCCTCTACCGCATCGCGCAGGAGCTCCTGACCAACGCCCTCCGCCACGGGCGTCCGAGCCGGATCTTCCTGCGGGTCGTCCGGACGGAGACCGGAACGCGGACGGTGACGCTCACGCTGGACGACGACGGCAAGGGCGATGTCTCGCGCACGGCCTCCGGCACGGGCCGCGGCCTCGTCGGCATCCGCGCGCGGCTCGCCGCCCTCGGCGGCAGCTTCACGCTGACCGGCACCGGCAGCGGGATCCGCGCCTGCGCGACCGTCCCGACCGCGGTCTGAGGCGTCTCATGCCCACGTCCATCCTGCTCGTCGACGACCATCCGGTGGTGCGCGAGGGCTATCGCCGCCTGATCGAGCGACAGCCGGGACTCGTCGTGACGGCGGAGGCGGCGAGCGCGGCGGAGGCCTACCGCCAGTACAAGGCGCACGGGCCGGATCTCGTGATCCTCGACCTGTCGCTCCCGGGGCCGAGCGGCATCGAGGCCATCCGGCACATCCGCCAGTGGGACGGGGCGGCCCGCATCCTGGTCTTCAGCATGCGCACCGGAGCCGTCGTCGCGCGCCGAGCCTTCGCCGCGGGGGCGTGCGGCTACGTCACCAAGGCGAGCCCGCCGCGCGCGTTGCTGGCGGCGGTGGCGGCCGTGCTGCGCGGCGAGCGGGCGATGAGCGCCGACATCGCCCACGCCATCGCCCAGGACGAGGTGGCGGGCGGGCGCTCGGCCGTCGACGCGCTGAGCCCGCGGGAAGTCGAGATCCTGAGCCTGACCGCGGGGGGGATGACGGCGCAGGCCGTGGCCGAGGCCCTCTGCTTGAGCCTGAAGACGGTGCACAACAACCTGTCCGGGATCCGCGCCAAGCTCGGTGCCCGAACGGATGCACACCTCGTCTGGATCGCCGTGGGCGCCGGGCTCGTGTGCCCGCCCGAAGAGCTGGCCGGCAGGGCGTGACGGGGACCGCGCGCATCTGTCTGAGTGACGGATGATTCTTCCCGACATCCATCGCTGAACTGCGCGCCGCGTTTAATCCGCGCCGATGCGTGCGTGAGGGCACTCCGCGATTGCATGTCACCATCTACTTTGCCATCGCGGCACGAAATGATGCGTGAAGTCACGGTTGGTGATTTTGCCGAGACTGCGGATTAAACGACGATTACATGGAGAGGGCGTCGCTGCTCTTGGTCGGCGAGGTGCGCAGGTCGCGGGCCGGCGGGGAGCACCCGCGCACCGATGGCAGCGTGGTCGATCGTGGATCTCCCGTCGGTCGTCGGCTCTCGCCCCGCGGACGAGGCGCGCATCACCGCGCAGGCAGATCGGATCGGAGATTGAATCGGGAGGCTCGCCATGACTGTCGGACAAGCGATGACCCGTGGAGCGATCATCGGCATGATCGCGCCGTTCATCTGCATCCATGCGGCGCTGGCAGCCGCGTTCACGGGGACGGGCGGCGGCCCTGAGACCACGATCAACGCGCCGTACCGCTCGTCGGTGGGGCAGACGGTGCCGCCCGGCGCGGGGGCCGCGCCGCTGCACGATCCGCGCGAGCGGACGCGACGGCAGAAGGACCTCGACGCGGTCCTCGGCAGCGTCTGCGACAAGTGCTGACGCCGTCGCGACAGGTCCGCCTCGAACATCGACCGACACGAACGGGAACGAGCATTTGCGTCCTCCGCACGACATCCGAATTCTCAGCCAGGTGCGCTGCCACCTCGGTGAAGGACCGAGCTACGATCCGCGCACCGGGACGGCGTGGTGGGTCGATATCTTGGAAGCGCGCCTGTTCGAGAAGCCGATCGCGAGCGCCCAGAAGGCGCTCGTCCACGTCCTGCCCGTCCAGGTCAGCGACATCGCGGCGATCGACGGCGCCCACCAGCTGCTCTCGGCGGAGGACGGTCTCTACGTCCGGTCGATCCGGGACGGAGACATCCGGATGCTCTGCCCCCTCGAGGAGGATCTGCACGACAACCGGTCCAACGACGGCCGCGTCCATCCGAGCGGCGCGCTGTGGATCGGCACGATGGACCGCGACGCCACCAAGGGGCGCGGCTCGATCTATCACGTGGCCGGCACGAAGGTGCACCGCCTCTTCGGCGGCCTGACGATCCCCAACGGCATCAGCTTCTCGCCGGACGGCGCCACCGGCTACTTCGTCGATACCGACGTCGGCGTGCTTCACCGCGTCCCGCTCGATCCGAGGACCGGGCTGCCGCGGGGACCGGTCGAGATCCATTTCGACCACCGCGGCGGCGAGGGCGCGATCGACGGCGCCGCCGTGGATGCCGAGGGCCTGATCTGGACGGCGCGCTTCGGCGCCGGCTGCCTCGACGCCTACAGCCCCGCGGGCGAGCGGGTCCGCACCGTGTCGGTGCCGATGCGGCAGCCGACCTGTCCGACCTTCGCGGGACGCGATCTCGACCGCCTGCTGGTCACGTCCGCCTACGAGGGCATGGACGTGGCGGACCGCGCCGAGGATCCGGAGCATGGCCGGACGATCCTGATCGACGTGGGCGCGCGGGGGCTGCTGGAGCCGGCCTTCCGGCTCTGCGCCTGACCAGGCCGGACCGTGATTCTCGCCCGCCCTCGCCCGACATCAGCCGGCGCGTCGAAGCGCAACACCCAGGAGACTCCATGACCGACGCGGGCGAGCGCCCCTATCAGCCGATCGAAGCCTACGCCCTCCTGAGCAACTGCGAGGGGTGCGCGCTCGTCGCCCGCGACGGATCGATCGACTGGGCCTGCCTGGAGCGCTTCGACGCCGACCCGGCCTTCTCCCGGCTGCTCGACCGCCGGCGCGGCGGCCATTTCTCCATCCGCCCCGAGGGGCGGTACGAGACGGCGCGGCAGTACCTGAGCCGCAGCAACATCTTGGAGACCACCTTCAACACCCCGGACGGCTTCGTGACCCTGCACGACTTCATGGTCGGGCCGGAGGGCGGCCCGCACCGGCCGCTCCTGGTCCGGCTCGTCAGCGGCGTGTCGGGCCGTGTCCCGATGGTGGTCGCCTACCGGCCGCTGGCGGGCTTCGCCGAGTCCTTCGCGCCGCCGGAGATCGCGGGCGGCCGGGTGACGGCACCGGGATGCCCGGGCCTCGTCGCGGATGTCCAACTCGTGCGGGACGGCGCCGGGGCCGCCGCGCGGTTCGTCCTCGAGGGCGGGCAGGCGCGGAGCTTCAGCATCTACGGCGATGCCCTGCCGGACGCCCCGCCGGACGCGCGCGCCCTGATGGAGCGGACGCGCAAGGCTTGGGTGCTGTGGACGCAGGACGCCGCCTACACGGGACCGCTCGCCGATGAGCTGATCCGGTCGGCGCTCGTGCTCAAGGCGCTGACATACGCGCCCACCGGCGCGATGGTCGCGGCGGCCACGACCTCCCTCCCCGAGGAGATCGGAGGGATCCGCAACTGGGATTACCGTTTCTGCTGGATCCGCGACGCATGCCTGTCCTTCTACGTCCTGAAGAAGTTCGGCATGCTGCGCGAGGCCGAGGCCTTCTTCGGGTTCGTGTCCGACCTCTGCGCGCGGGCGGAGGGGCGGCTGCGGCCGCTCTACAGCGTCTCGGGCGAGGCCGACCTCGCCGAGACCACGATCGCGCATTTCGAGGGCTGGCGGGGCAGCGCGCCGGTGCGGGCCGGCAACGAGGCCGCCGCGCAGCATCAGGCCGACGCGTACGGGCAGGTGCTCGACCTGCTCTACCTCTACACACGCCTGGGCGGCACGCTCCCGGAGGCGATGCTCGGGCACGGCGCCCGGCTGGCCGACATCTCCGCCGCGCACTGGCACCGGCCCGACGCGGGTCTCTGGGAGCCGCGCAAGCCCGAGCAGCGCTACCTCCACGCGGCGATCATGAACTGGGTCGCCCTGGACCGGGCGATCCGCCTGTTCGGCCCGCGCGAGACGTGGTGCCGGGAGCGCGACCGCATCGTCGCCTGCGTGAACGGCCCGGGGATCCACCGGGACGGCTACTACCCGCAATATCTCGGCGGTGACGACGTCGACGCCGCCCTGCTGATGGCGCCCCTGGTCGGCTTCCCGGTCGACGAGGCCGCCTTCGCCCGGACCGTGGAAGTCATCATCGAGCGCCTCGGGCACGGCCACCTCGTCTACCGCTACCGGAACGACGACGGCCTGCCCGGCCACGAGGGCACCTTCCTGCTCTGCGCCTTCTGGCTGGTCGACGCGCTGCTCTGGCTTGGCCGGGACGCGGAGGCGCGGCTGCGCTTCAACGCCCTGCGCGCCCTCCAGAACGACGTCGGCCTCTACGCCGAGGAGGTCGCGCCGGACGGCGCCTTCCTGGGGAACTTTCCCCAGGCCTTCAGCCATCTCGGCTTCATCCACAGCGCCCTGATGCTCGACCTGTTCGCCCACGGCGGTCGCGCGGCAGTGCAGGGCACCTACGCCGACCGGTCCCTGCGCGAGACGGCGCTGCGCCGGACACCGACCCTGGGCGGCCCCGACTGATCGCCGCCCGCCATCCGCCCGTCCGCTGTTGCCACCCCTCATTCAGCACAGGAGTGCCCATGTCCCGATCGAGCCGTCACGAAGCCCGTCTCTTGAGCGTGGACGAGGCCGATCTCGTCGCGCGCTCGCATCACCCCAGGCTCGGTGAGGCCGATGACGGCGGCTTGGCGGAGCTGGTCGCGCGTCTTCGGGCAAGCCGCGACCGTGCGCGGGATATCTCCCGCCGGCAGCGCCGCGAGCTGCGCGGCAAGGCCGCCCCGTCCGGGGCGCGCGCCGCGACCGACAATACCGGGACCCGCCGGAAGGCCGCGGTGCTGGCAGCCGCGGTGAAGCGCGCCAGCAAGGAGAGCGAGCGCAGGCGGAACGCCCGGGCGCGCGGTCGCCTGATCACGAGCTCCCGCAGGGCGCTGGCGATGAAGCAGGCCGCCGGCGATCACGGTCTCGCGCGACCGACCTCGCGCACCGCGCACGATGGCATGCAGGCCGTTCCGAACGACGGCCTCGCGCCGTCGGGCGCCCTCGACAGCGCGGGACACGAGATCGCGCGGCGGCGTGGCGGCGGTCCGCGGTAGCGCCAGGCCCGGACGGCCGCCGCGGGCGCTCCGGGCTCGCCCCCTTCCCAACCCGGCGTCCGCCTCCGCGGCATCTCACCGGTAGCGGACCGGCCGGATCCGCGGCGCGCCTCTCTTCCGGCCGCGGCCGGTCACGGGCGCGTGGCCCCGGCCTCGCGGTGCGCGCCGGCGCGGATCCCGCGAGATCCCTGTCGCGGCTCTCACGCGAACCTCGCGGACGCGCCCGTCATGGAGCGACAGGAGACGTCGGTCCTGGCAGGGTGGGATCCGATCGTGGCCCCGGGCCGTAGCGGAGCGCGCCCGGACCAGGCGCGCATGAGGATATTGTCGATGCGGGGCGCCGCGCTGATTTTCGGGACACTTCTCGTCATCGCGACCTTCGTGTGGTTCATGTACTTCGTCCCCCTGGGATGTGCGATGAACACGACGGGGTGCCGGGAGACCTTCTCGGTCTGGAGCGGCGGCGGCCTGGTCCATTTCTGGGCGCCGCTCCTTGTCGCGGGCGCGGCGATCCTTTTCGGATTGTCCGGCTCCAGGTAGATCGCCGGTATTCGCGCATTGCGAGGCAGGGCCGCCGACGCTCCGGTCGTCGACGGATCTGGTCAGCGGCGACGAGAGGGTCGTCGATGAACGTCTAGACGGCCGTGCAGCCGTTCCGGTGATCCCGCCCCTCGGTCAGGGGTCAGCTTGCCGGCGGGACCGGGCCGTGCGAGGTGTCGCCCGCGACGATGCCTGACGTGAGTTGATCCGCCGATCGCATGAGCCTCGCCGTCGACCCGACCCGCGCCCGGACCCCGATGACCGCCGATCTGCACCGCGGCTATCGCGGCCGGGAGGGCGACCGACGGTCCGCGCGGGATGCCGGTCGATACCAGTCTCGGCGTCGGACAATCCCCGCGACCCGGCGAAAACGCGACTGGGCCGCCCATCGCAACATCGTGCCGGCGCCTGCCGGAGGAACCGCGTCCCGCGAGGCGGGACCGTTCGCCAAGACAGGGGATGTCCGGGAATGATCATCTGGTCCGGCTGGGGAATGCTGACGGCGCTGATCGCGGCGGCGGGCCTAATCGGCAGCGTGCTGCTCGATCCGGCGCTCGCCCGCCTTGGCGTCCCGACGCCCACGGGCGTCATCCTGGTGTGGGTGGTGGCGGCCGGCTTCAACTGGTGGCTCGGCACCCGGCTGAACGGCCGGCCGGGCCGCGAACTGCTCGACCCGCGCACGGGGCAGACGGTGATCCTGCGCCCGCGCCACACCCTGTTCTGGATCCCGATGCAGTACTACTCCGTGCTCATGGTTCTGCTCGGTCTGCTCGCCGTGATCGGCGCGATGCACGCCGGCTCGCCGGGCCGGCCTGTCTGATGGGCGAGCGCCGCGCCGCGGGTGCGCGGCCGCGACCTCTCCGAGGCCTCTCCGGCGCTCGACGCCGCGGCGCAGGGATGAAGCCCGTGGCGGTCCTAGGGGCAGTCCGGAGCGTCCGGAATCGCGTCGAAGGTCTGCGGTCCCGGCTGTGCTCGGGGGCGGACGACGACGCGGACCGTGACCCGACAGTCACCCGCCCGGACGCGGTAGCGCTCCCCGTCGACGCGCTCGACTGCATCGATCGGACGCGATCCCAGCACCCGCGCGGCCGCCTCCGCGACGGCCTGGACTTCACGCACGCGTTGCCAGGACGGCGGCAGGGCGGCCTGGGAAGTCGTCGGAAGCAGCGCGAGCCCCGTCGCGCTTAGCCAGCGCCGCGCGGCCATCATGCCCGGGCCTCCCGGGTCCTGGCGGGAGCCGACACCGGCGCCGGGACAACGGCCCGGATCGGCCGGACCGCGAAGAGCCGAAGGCGTCGGCGCGTGGGCGTCTCTCCGTTCATGCGGCGGGGACGAACCTCAGCGGACCGCGAAGACGGAGGCCGGCGCCCCGTAGCGCCGGTCCCAGCCTTCCCACGCGACGTCGGTCGGTCCCACGGCGAAGTCGACGACCCGCCAGCCGTTTCCGTCCTGGCGCAGCAGCGCGGCGTAGTCGTTCGAGTCCAGATCGTCCGCGGCGCGAGGGAGGGGGCGGCCGTCGGGCCGCTGCATCCGCGCGAAGAGGAAGGCCCAGGGGCCGACCCGGTTCAGGGCGTGCACGACGAACTGCACCGGCTGTCCCCGCCCGGCCTCCGCAGGGCCCCGGGCGACATCGAGCAGGACGCGCCGCGCCGCGCCCTGCGGGGTCTCCGTCCCGGCCTGTGCAGGCTGTCGCGTGCCGTCGCCGCAGGGCTGCCAGGTTCTCTGGGCGCCGGTGTCGGCCGGGCGCCCGTAGCACCAGCCCGCGGCGGCGAGCCGGCGATCGAGGCCGTCGCGCCGTTCGCAGGCCGCCTGCGTGCGCGGATCGTCGCCGGAGCCGCCGCGGCAGAGGCCGTTGGCCGTGGTCCAGTCCCGGAGAAGCGCCGCCACCGGCTCGGCGCGCGTCGCCGTCGGCGCCGCGATCATCAGGGCGCAGAGCGCGCCGACGCGCCGTGTTCGCCGGGTCCGGTCTCTCCGGCTCGCGCAGGGCGCGCGGCCATCACCGGGGAGGCCGCCATCGGCCCGCGCGACGGCGTGGCGCGCCGGAGCAGCGGATCCGCGCGTCTCCGCACCGGCGTCACCCGACCGCGCGCCAGTGCCCACACCACCGATGGACTTTCCGTGTCCCCCTGTCATGCCCTGAAATCCCTGCCTGCGCCGGTCTCACGTCAGCCTTGAGCAGACCAGACCGAGTTCCGCGCGCGTCCCGCGCGGGACGATCGGCACGATCGTCGCGCTCATGTTGGGCACACGGCGAGACCTGTCGAGGGGATCGGCGCCGCCGCGGGTCGGAGCGGGTGCGCCTCCGCGGCGCTGCACGGCCGGGTGGCGATCCCACCGCCGGCACCGCCGAGACGGGAGCGTCCCGCCGCGGAGAGCCGCGCTCGTCGCCGGCAACCCGCTGCGCCGGGCGCTGTTGGGTCCCCGGGAGTGGTTTCCGTATGGCGCGTCGCATCCTGATCACCGGCGCCAGCATCGCCGGCAATACGGTGGCCTGGTGGCTCGGCCGCAGCGGCTTCGACGTGACCGTCGTCGAGCGCGCGCCCGCCTTCCGGGACGGTGGGCAGAACGTCGATGTGCGCGGCGTCGGTCGCACGGTGCTGCGCCGGATGGGTCTGGAACGGGCCGCCCTCGCCAGCGGCACCGGCGAGGAGGGCACGGCCTGGATCGACGGCCGGGGACGGGTCGCCGCGCGGTTCGACGTCGCCGGGGCCGAGGGTGATGGCCCGACCGCCGAGATGGAGATCCTGCGCGGCGACTTGGCGCGCCTTCTCTACGAGCCGGCCCGGGAGCGGGCCCGCTACCGCTTCGGCGACCGTGTGGCCCGCCTCGCGAAGGACGGAGACGCGGTCGCCGTCACCTTCGCGGGCGGCGAGACGGAACGCTACGACGCGGTGATCGTGGCGGAGGGCGTCGGCTCATCGACCCGCGAGCTCGTCTTTCCCGGAGAGAACGCGCCGCGCTGGATGGATCTGACCATCGCCTACTTCACGATTCCCAGAATCCCCGACGACGACCGGATGTGGCGCTGGTTCAACGCCACGGGCGGCCGCAGCATCTCGCTGCGGCCGGACCGGCACGGCACGACGCGCGCGATGCTGACGCTCCGTCAGCCGCCCGGCGGCGAGCAGGACTGGGATATCGCTCGCCAGAAGGCGTTCCTGCGGGCGCGGTTCGCCGGCGCCGGGTGGCAGGCCGGGCGCGTCGTGGCGGGCCTGGACGCGACGGACGATTTCTACCTCGACGTCCTGCGCCAGGTGAGGATGAAGCGCTGGTCGTCCGGACGCGTCGTGCTCACAGGCGACGCGGCCTGGTGCGCGACGCCCCTCGCGGGCATCGGCACGACGCTGGCCGTCACCGGCGCCTGCGTGCTGGCCGGTGAGCTGGCGCGCACCGACACGGTCGCGGCGGCCTTCGCGGCTTACGAACGGGTCATGCGCCCCTATGTCGAGAAGGCGCAGGGTGTCCCGAAGCTCGCGCCAAAGCTCATGAACCCGCGCACGCGGATCGGCATCCGTCTCCTTCACGCGGCCCTAAACGTCGCGAGCAGGCCCGCCGTTCGCCGCGTCACCGCGAAGCTGTTCGATGGGCGCTCCGAGGAGCCCGATGTCTCCGCTTACGTCGGTCGATCGGCCTGAACCGGCTCCTCGGCACACACGCTCCGGGCGGTTCCACATCGCGCGTTCGGATCGCCACGGCTCGGTTCACTGCGGGGTCTGACCTTGGCTCAGGAACGACGGCGTCCGTTGTCGGGGCCGCCTCTCCCGACAAGACCGGCTGTGCCGGCGGGGGAAAGTCCTCCCTAGAATTGTGAGATCAATGTCTGTTGTTTCATGAATCGGATCCCTGTCGGGTCTCGACGCGCGCGAGCATTTCGAGGGCATCACCGATCGCGGCGAACTCCGCGGTGTTGTCGAAGATGCACCACGCGCGTCGGCCGAGGGCCTTGTGCGCTCCGAGGCGCTCGGCCATCCGGGACAGGACGCGCGGTTCGTACGCCGAGTAGTACATGCGCGGCGAGCCGTGGAGCCGATAGTAGACGAGGTCCGGCCAGCCACCGGGCATGCCGGCGTTCCGGACCGGCGCGGGGTCGGCCGCGACACGGGCGATCGCGAGGCCGACGAGCAGGCGGTCGACATCTTCTGTGAACCACGTGGCGTGGCGCGGCTCGCAGACGATGTCGCCCGGGAAGCGCCGCCGGAATCCCGATAGGAAGGTCGCCGCGGACGGGCTGTCGAAGGCCAGACTCGGTGGGAGCTGGAGCAGCAGCGGCCCGAGTTTTGTCCCGAGGCCCGTGACCTCCCCGAGGAAGCGCGCGAGGGGCTCATCCACGCCGATGAGGCGCCGCTCGTGCGTGACCGATCGCGGCACCTTCACGGCGAAGCGGAACCCGTCCGGCACCGCCGCAGCCCATCTCGCGTAGGTCGTCGCCCGATGGGGCCGATAGAAGGCGGTGTTGATCTCGACCGCGGAAAAGCGCTGTCCGTACCGCTCCAGATGGCTGCCCGCCTCTGGGAACTGCGGCGCGTAGGCCTTGGGCAGGCTCCAGCCCGCGGTTCCGACGGCGATGGCGTCTGATGGATGCATGGAATACCGCTCGGGGCCGAAGCCATGCCGGCCCGACCGGCGATCGGTAGACCGGGATCTGCGCGCATGCGAGCGCTCGACGAGGTGTTCGACCGTCTCCCGCAATCCGCGTTCCGGCGACGCTTCCGGCTGGCGATCGCCGATCGGGTCTACCTGCGAGAGAAGGGGCTCCCGACGGTCTTGGACCACGCGCGGGACTTCGTGCGGCGACGCCTCGCGTCCGCCGAGCCGAGGAACGACGGCAAGCAGACGCCCTTTCGCGGTCATCCCGTCTTCACGGCGCAGCACGCGACGGCAACCTGCTGCCGCGGTTGCCTGGCCAAGTGGCACGCGATCCCCGCCGGCCGGGCATTGACCGCCGTCGAGCAGGCCCACGTGGTCGCCGCGATCGCGCGCTGGCTGCGCTCCGAGGACCCCGAGGCCGCCTGAGGCGCGCGCCAGGCCGGGCGGCCGGCGCCACCGAAACGGGGCAAAGTCGGCGTCGCGGACGAACGCCGCGATCCGGTCACTCCCGCCGGGGCGCTTCAGGCCCGGCGGCGTGCCGCTGCCGGTCGCGGCGTCCGGGCCACACGGCCCCGCCGCTTCTCCCGCTCCGCGGGCCGCTTGGCCTTCGCCCCTCCGGCGTTCGCCTCGTCCCTCCCCTGCCCTTGCCGCGCGGCGTGCGCGTCGAGGAAGCGCCGGCACGCGTCGAAGTCCGTCTCCGCGTCCGGCGGGCACGGGATGCCGCGCTGCTGGGCAAGGCTGCGCGCGTAGCCGACCATCGCCGCGCTCGGGCTCCGCCGGCCGTCTGCGGGGCCGGCGTCGTCCTCCCGACCGGCACGCGGCCCGGCATGGGTGTCGAGGAACGCGCGGCAGACGCTGATGCTGCTCCTGCAGCCACGCGGCAGCGTCACGCCCTTCCGCTCGGCGAGGCTCACGGCGAACGCCACCATGGCCGGCGTCGGCGGCCGCTGGTCGCCCTGACCGGCCGGGATCAGGCTCGGATCGAGGCTGACCGTCGGCGCCTGCGCGATCGCGGCGATCAGGTCGTCGAGGCGGGCGCGGGTGCGCTGGCGGAAGGCGGTCGCGCGCGCGACCGCCTCGGCGCGCGTGGCCGCCCGTCCGATCTCGGCGAGCTCCGCCTCGAACATGGCGCGCCCGACCGGATCTCCGTAGGCCGGGAACACGCTGCGCACCGCGCGGACGAAGGTCAGGCCGACCTCGGTGACCTCGATGGCCGGATCCTTGCCGGTAGACAGCGCGATGTAGCGGCTCTTCAGGAGCTTGGGCAGGATCGTGTCGCGCGTCGCGGCCGTGCCCAGACCCTTCGGCTCGTTCGGGTTGGCGGGGTTTTCCAGGGCGCGCTTGGCGGCCGGATCGTCCACTTGATCGATCAGCCGGCCCATCACCACCGGCAATTCGCCTCGGGTGATCCGCCGCGGCGGCTCTGTCTTCGCGGTGGCGATCTCCGCCGTCGCGGCGGAGGCGCCCTCGCCGTCGGTCACGAGCGGCAGGCGGGTGGCGGTGGCGTCCGCCTCGCGCTTGGTCTTGCCGGGCACGGCATCCGTTTCGAGCTCGGCCTCGCTGCCGTAGAGCGCGCGCCAGCCCGGCGCGCGCACGACGCTGCCGGAGACGGCGAACCGCCTCACACCCAGCGGTGTCGCGACATCCGCCGTGACGCTCGTGCGCGCGTCGACCCCGTCGGGCAGGTGCGCGGCGAGATAGGCCTTCGCCACGAGTTCCCACAAGCGGAACTGATCGGTGCTGAGACGGCCGCGCTCGGGCGCCTTGCGCAGGGGCACGATGGCGTGGTGCTCGCCCGGATCCGCGACGTAGTGGCCCTTCAGGCCGCGACGGATCAGCGGCGCAGTGTCACGCGGAACGACTGTGCTCAGGTCGGTCAGGACGGTCGTGACGGCCGCGATGATCGCGGCGGCATCGCCGGCCTGGCCCTCGGGCAGGTGCTCCGACTCCGTGCGCGGGTAGCTGAGGTACCCCTGATCGTAGAGGTCCTGAGCGATGCCGGCCGTGTGCTGCGGGTCCCAGCCGAACCGCTTGGCGCAGCGTCGCGCCAGGGTGTCCTTCGAGAACAGCCGGGGCGGCGCGCGCCGGACATCCCTGTGCGCGACCGCCAGAGGGCCCGACCACGTCGCCGCGGCGGACCGGATCGTCTCAGCGATAGCCGCATCGAGGATCCGCTCCTTCGGGGCGTGCCAGAGGGTGATCTCCGCGCCTGCATGGGTCCTAAGGTGCAGCGCGACCTTGAAGAAGTCCTGCGGCACGAAGGACCGGATCCGCTCCTCCAGGTCCGCCAGTATGGCGAGGGTCGGCGTCTGGACGCCGCCGAAGCGCCAGGGCTCCCGGAAGGCGGGCGGGCGCAGGCGCAGCGAGATCGCCCGCGTGCCGTTCAGGCCGAGATGATAGTCCTCGTACTGCCGGCAGAGCGCCTCGAGATAGGCGGCGTAGTCGCGCTCGCCCGAGGCGGGATCCTTGGCCAGGGCCGCGAAGGCGCGTCGGATCGAGACCTCGTCGAGCGCGCCGAGCTTGAGCCGGTCGACCCGGCCGTTCCAGCCGAGATGCTCGAGCACTTCCCACGCGATCATCGAGCCCTCGCGACCCGGATCCGTGGCGATGATCACGCGGTCCACGCCGCTCAGCGCCTGCCGGATCGCGGCGATCTTCGGTGCGTGCGACTGCCCGGACCGGTTCGTGCCGTAGCCGACCGGGATCGTGGGAAGGACGATCGGGAGGAGGTCGAAGCGCCAGGGCTTCCACTCGGGCCGGATGCTGCCCGGCTCCTCGGCCGACAGCAGGTGTCCCTCGGCGGCCACGCAGACCGTGCTCGGCGAGCGGAAGAAGCGCTGCAACTGGCGCATCGCCGAGGGCTTCTCGAAGAAGAACAGCGTGCGACCGGAGCTCGGAGATGACATGTCGCTGACCGCTCCGGCTGTCGCCGCGCCTGACCCAGGGTTCACATTTTGTTCCAGACGGGCTCGGGACGCAACTGGCGCGTTGAGAGGGGAAGCCGTGGGGAAGCCGGCGGCGTGTCGCCCTCCCCAGGCACACCGGCCGGCGCCGCGATGCTGGAGCGGCGCTCGTACCTGTGCTCCGGGCTCGCCCGCGGCGGCGACCCGGAATGCCTCCGTGGCCGGATGCCCGCCTGTGGCTGGCGCGTCGCCGTCGACCCGCGCACCGTCCTCCGAAGGCTCCGGGCACGCGCTCGCGCGCTAAGGGTTGCCCGCCCGGGGTGTCTGCCGAGACCAGCAAGCCTTCAGCGGGCACGGCACCGAGGCCCGGTCACCGGTCACCGGCCTAGCCGGCCGCGTGCGCCGAGCCGGGCTTGTTGCCGTGAATGAGGTCCCGACCCGCGTAGATGCCGCCCAGGACCTGCAGATCGAGACGCTCCGCATCGCGGCGCCGGACCTCCGCCAGGATCGCGCTGGCCGCTTCCGGCTCGGCTCCAGTCGTCAGGAGCGCCTGCTCGCCGAGGAGCAGAGCCGACTCGACCGTCTCGCGGATCTGGTAGGCCACGCCCGCCTGGATCAGCTCGACCGCGTGTTCGCGATCCCGGGCGCGCGCCAGCACGGGCACCAGGGGGAACTCCGCCTTGGCGATCTCCGCGACGCGTCTGGCCATCGCGGTGTCGTCGACGCAGATCAGGATCGCCCGCGCCGTCGCGGCGCCGGCCGCGTGCAGAATGTCGAGGCGGGTGCCGTCACCGTAAAAGACCTTGAAGCCGAACCCCTCGGCGAGACGGATGTTGCTCGGGTTCGTGTCGATGATCGAGACCGAGCAGCCCTGCGCGATGAGCGGTTGACTGGCGATCTGGCCGAAGCGGCCGAACCCGACGATCAGGGCGCTGCCCACGAGGTCCTCGGGCGCCTCGACGCCGTCGATGGACGGGACGGCCTTGGGACCGAGACGATCGAAGGCGACGACCATCAGCGGCGTGATCGCCATCGACAGGATGATGGTGGCTGTCAGGACGGCGTTGGTCGTGCCGTCGATGATGCCCGCGCTCGCGGCGGCCGCGTACAGCACGAAGGCGAACTCGCCGCCCTGCGCCATCAGGGCCGCGCGTTCCAGCGACTCGGCGTGCGAGGCGCGCAGCACCCGGGCCACGCCGTAGATGAGCAGGCCCTTCACGGTCATGTAGGCGGCGACGCCCACCAGGATCAGGCCGGCATTCGCGGCGATCACCGTCAGGTCGAGGGACATCCCGACCCCGAGGAAGAACAGGCCGAGCAGGATGCCGCGGAACGGCTCGACATCGGCCTCCAGTTGGTGACGGAAGCTCGACTCCGAGAGCAGGACGCCGGCCAGGAAGGCGCCCATCGCCATCGAGAGGCCGCCGAGCTGCATCGCGAGGGCCGAGCCGAGCACGACGAGGAGGGCCGCGGCCGTCATGACCTCGCGCGCCTTGGCGGCGGCGAGGAGGCGGAACAGCGGGTTGAGCAGCCAGCGCCCCGCGGCGACGAGCGCGCAGACCGAGAGCAGGGCGATGGCGACCGTGACCGCGCGCTCCGTCGCGCTCGCGGCGCTCCCGCCCGGCGCCAGAAGCGCGACGGCGGCGAGGAGCGGCACGATGGCGAGATCCTCCAGCAGCAGGATCGCCACGATGCGCTGACCCTTCGGCGTCGAGAGCGCGCCGCGCTCCTCCAAGAGCTGCATGACGATCGCGGTGGAAGTCAGCACGAAGCCGGTCCCGGCCACGAAGGCGACGGTGATCGAGAAGCCGAGGGCGAGTCCGACCAGGGTGAGAGCGGCGATGCAGGCGCCCACCTGGGCGAGGCCGAGCCC
Source organism: Methylobacterium sp. 13MFTsu3.1M2 (assembly GCF_900112625.1). Classification (NCBI taxonomy): domain Bacteria; kingdom Pseudomonadati; phylum Pseudomonadota; class Alphaproteobacteria; order Hyphomicrobiales; family Methylobacteriaceae; genus Methylobacterium; species Methylobacterium sp. 13MFTsu3.1M2. Next base: position 1,201 of record NZ_FOMM01000037.1, on the reverse strand, counting down.
GAAGATCGCGCGGCGCATGCCCCAGAGCCGGGACGGCTCCATCTCCAGCCCGATGATGAAGAGGAACATCACGACGCCGAGCTCCGCCACGTGGAGGATGGCGTGGGCGTCCGTGAACAGGCCGAGCCCGAAGGGCCCGATTGCCAGTCCTGCCAGGAGATAGCCGAGGACCGATCCGAGGCCGAGCCGCTTGAACAGCGGGACGGCGATGACGCCGGCCGCCAGGAGGGAGACGACCTGAACGAGTTCGCTCGCGGCACCGGATGCTTCGACAGCCATGGCGGGGTCCTTCCGTGGGTACACTGGCGCCCCGCGGCCCGTGCAGGGCCCCGACGTCGCGCCGATGGATCCATCTTGAGCGAAGCACGCGCAATCAGAAATGGAAACTATCGAAACGGATCGTTTCCATGAGCGCTCATCGTGCGGCCTGCTCTGACGCGCGATCCGGAGCGAGGCCCCTCGTCCGGATCACGGAGGGGTGTGCTGAGAGGCTGGCGCGGCGACGGGTCTCTGCGCGCGGGGGCTCTGCCGGATCCGGGAGCGGTGTCCGCACAGGCGGACGACCGCGCCCGTCAGCGTCCGGCGGTCGAAGAAGACGGGCGATTGACAGCCGATTTCTGGCGCCCTATACGGCGCCTCCCGACGCGGTGCCCGGCCAGGGCGGGCCGCTCGGACGGACTTCCACTGAAGACTGCAAGCAACGGTCGGCGAGCGCCGAGTAGTTTTTTGTTGATCTTCAAATGGCACTTGTGTAAGCAGGCGCCGTTCTTTGACAAGTGAATACGGGAAAGAGAAGCGTGGACGGCGCTTGTCCTTGCGGGTCCGGCGAGAGCCGGATCAACGAGAGAAGCGAGCTGTCTAACGCTTCGGAAGCTCACACATCCGGGCAGTGATGCCGGGATGATTGTGAGCCTCTGTCAAGTAGTTGTGATCAGCTTAGATCAATCTCTTCAACGTGAGAGTTTGATCCTGGCTCAGAGCGAACGCTGGCGGCAGGCTTAACACATGCAAGTCGAGCGGGCATCTTCGGGTGTCAGCGGCGGACGGGTGAGTAACGCGTGGGAACGTGCCTTCTGGTTCGGAATAACCCTGGGAAACTAGGGCTAATACCGGATACGCCCTTTTGGGGAAAGGTTTACTGCCGGAAGATCGGCCCGCGTCTGATTAGCTAGTTGGTGGGGTAACGGCCTACCAAGGCGAC